>JAFGWD010000034.1 GCA_016937315.1 Rhodospirillaceae bacterium | reverse complement strand
CCCCGCTACGGTCTACGCTTTTCTCCTGTTCGGACGAACGAAATCGCTCCGGCGCAACCGGCGGGATTTATGAGTTTACGTCCTAAAGCAATTCCTCTTTTGAGTTGTTTTTCTGTGAAGGAAGGCGACATGCAAGGAACCTCACACGTCGCCTGAAGGGTTATCAGGGGGCATCGGATGATGTGATGCCGCCGCCCAGAGCCTTGTACAGCCCGACCAGATTGGTCAGTTGTGCGCGTTCGAGGTCAATCTGAGTCTGTTGCGCGGAATAGAGTGACCGCTGTGAATCCAGAACATCGAGATAGCTGGAAATCCCCCGATCATACCGCGCTTGTGACAAGTCAAGAGAGTCTTGGCTGGATGCGACTAAGTTCTTTTGCGCGTCGAGTTGGTCGATCATCGTCTTGCGTGCGGCCAGCGCGTTGGCAACTTCCTTGAACGCGGTCTGAATGGCTTTTTCGTATGTTGCGACGGCAATATCCCGGTCCGCCTTGGCCACATCAAGGTTGGCCTGGTTGCGACCCGCAGTGAAAATCGGCACCGAAATCTCTGGTCCGAACGACCATGATCGTGACGCGCCTTCGAACAGACTGCCCAGTTTTGTGCTTGCGACGCCTAAATTCCCAGTCAGCGAAATGGACGGGAAAAACGCCGCCCGCGCCGCGCCAATATTGGCATTTGCGGCTCGGAGTTGATGTTCTGCCTCGCGAATGTCAGGGCGGCGCAGCAGGACTTCAGACGAAACGCCAATCTCTGGCACCGTGACAACGTCCGTAAACGGAGCGTCGAGATCGGCAACATCCGCGTCCTGCAGGGGAGTGCAGACCAGAATTTCCAGAGCATTGCGGTCTTGTGCGACGGCACGGGTATACATGGCGAGATTGACTCGTGCGGTTTCTAAGGCGGTTCGTGCTTGAGCGATATCCAATTGTGTGGCGACGCCATTGCGGAAGCGGGCTGTGGTGAGGTCAAGAGACGCTTGCCGTGAAGCCAAGGTTTCCTTGGTGAGGCGTAACTGGCGGTTATCTGCCTGCAAGGTCAACCAGGCATTGGCGACTTCGGCGACCAGTGCGATTTGGGCGTCGATTTGAGCTTCCTTGGTGGCGAGAAAGGCTTCAAGGGCTTGGGTTTCAAGGCTGCGTAGGCGACCAAAGAAATCCAGTTCGAAGGCAGTCACGCCAACCCCGACCGAATACTGGCTTGCCGTTATGGCTCGTCCGCTTGAGGACAACTCCGCCGGTGTCCGCGAACGGGTTCTTGACCCCGTGCCGTTGATTTGGGGGTACAGGTCGGATTCAGTGATCTGATACGCGGCTCGGGCGGACTCAACGCGGAGAGCAGCAATCCGCAAGTCGCGGTTGTTCTGAACGGCGGTGGTTATCAAGTGTTGCAGCTGAGGTGACTGAAACACGGCGTTCCACCCTAAGTCTGCGATGTCCTCTTGCGGTTTTGTTTTTGAGGAGTCATAGGCCGGTCCTTGTGGCCAAGTTTTGGCGACCGGCATGGCTGGTGTGGTCATGTCCGGGATCAGGGAACACCCGGAAACCAAGCCGACGATTGTCGCGCAAAGCAGCGCGTTTCTGATCTTTGATGTTCCCGGCATTATGCGTTGTCCGAGCCAAGAGAGGAAATGGTGACCCGCTTTGGGGCATGCCCAAAAAGCTTGGAGATCACGATGAAAAAAACGGGGACGAAGAAGATCGCGAGAAGGGTGGCTGAGATCATGCCGCCCATGACGCCAACGCCAATCGCGTTTTGACTTCCCGAGCCAGCACCGTTGGCGATGGCAAGGGGCGTCACCCCCAGAACAAAAGCCAGGGACGTCATGATGATCGGGCGCAGGCGCTGTTGTGCGGCTTCAATGACCGCGCCCATTAAAGGGCGTCCGCCGTCGTGCAGTTCCTTGGCGAATTCCACGATCAGAATGGCGTTCTTGGCCGCCAAGCCAACGGTGGTCAGCAATCCGACTTGGAAGTAGACATCATTGGAAAGCCCACGCAGGGTGGCCGCGAGGACGGCACCGATAATGCCCAGTGGCACCACCAGCATCACCGAAAACGGGATTGACCAACTTTCGTAAAGCGCGGCAAGACAGAGGAATACCACGATCAACGAGATCGCATAGAGCATCGGGGCTTGAGAGCCGGCGAGACGTTCTTCATAGGAAAGGCCGGTCCAGTCGTATCCAATGCCGGGGGGAAGCTTGGTGGCCATTTCTTCCATGGCGGACATGGCGTCCCCTGAACTTTTGCCGGGAGCCGCAGAGCCCAGAACTTCCATGGATGCAAGGCCGTTGTAGCGTTCAAGCTGGGCCGCGCCAGTGGTCCAGGTGCTGGTGGTAAAGGAGGAGAAAGGCGCCATGGTGCCGCTGCTTCCCCGCACGTACCAAAGGTTAATGTCGTCCGGCACCATGCGATATGGCGCGTCAGCTTGGACATAAACCTTTTTCACGCGGCCTTTGTCGTTGAAGTCGTTGACGTAGCTTGATCCCCAGGCAGAAGAAAGTGTGTTGTTGATGTCGCTGATCGACAGCCCCAGGGCCTTGGCCTTTTGCCGGTCAATAGTGACTTTGTACTGTGGTGTGTCTTCAAGTCCGTTGGGACGTACCGCAGTTACTGACGGGTTGCGTGCCGCCATGCCCAAAAGCATGTTTCGTGCGTTGAGCAGGGTCTCATGGCCGACACCGCCACGATCGATGAGCTGGAAATCGAAACCACTGGCATTGCCGAGTTCCGCAACGGATGGCGGTTGGAATGCGAAGATCCGGGCTTCTCGCATGGATGCAAAGCGTTGCATGGCGCGTGCGGAAATTTGGTCCGATTTCTGGTCCGGGCGGGTTCTTTGGCTCCAATCCTGAAGGTCGATGAATGCCATTGCCGAATTCTGGCCGCTGCCTGCGAAGTTGTACCCGAGCACGGCCATCATGCCGCGGACGTTTTCCTTTTCTTCATTCAGGAAATAATCCTCGACTTTTTTCAGGGTTTCCAAGGTCTTTTCGCGGGGGGTGCCGGGGGGCATGGTGACTTGCGCGAACAGCAGGCCCTGATCTTCGTCGGGGAGAAACGCAGTCGGCAAACGGACAAACAGAATCCCCAGCCCAATCAGAATCACCGCATAGGCCGCCAGAAACGGGCCGGTTCGCCGGACCGATCCCCGGACCGCAATGCGATAGTGACGACGAGCCGAATCAAAACCCCGGTTAAACCATCCGAAGAATCCGCCGCTCTGGTGGACATGTCCTTTTTCCACGGGTTTCAGAAGTGTGGCGCACAGGGCTGGGGTGAGGACCAGGGCGACCACCACCGACAGCACCATGGCGGACACCATGGTCAGTGAAAACTGGCGATAAATTGCGCCGGTGGACCCTGTCATGAAGGCCATGGGGACGAAGACTGCTGATAGAACCAACGCGATACCGATCAGTGCGCCGGAGACTTGATCCATGGATTTTCGGGTTGCGGCACGGGGAGGCAGTCCTTCCTCGGACATCACTCGTTCGACGTTTTCGACGACCACGATGGCGTCATCGACCAAGAGGCCAATGGCGAGGACCAAACCAAACATCGTCAAGGTGTTGATGGTGAATCCCATGGCCGCCATGATGCCAAAAGTTCCCAGCAGCACCACCGGCACGGCAATCGTTGGGATGATGGTGGCGCGGACGTTTTGCAAAAACAGGTACATCACGGCAACCACGAGAAGGATTGCTTCGATAAGGGTCTTTGCGACTTCCTCAATGGAGAGCTTAACGAACGGTGTGGTGTCGTAGGGGTAGCGGATCTCAAGGTTGGGCGGAAAGAATTTTTGCAATTCGGCAAGTTTTGCGCGGACAGTGTCTGCGGTATCCAGGGCATTGGCGCCAGAGGACAGCTTGAGTGCCATGCCTGCCGAGGGCATGCGATTAAAACGGCTGGCGGTATCGTAACTTTCGGAGCCGATTTCGATGCGTGCCACGTCCTTGAGCAAAAGGCGGGAGCCATCGGTGTTGACGCGGATCAGAATGTTGCCGAACGCGTCGGCGGTTTCCAGACGCTGCTGGGCGATGATCGTGACGTTTAACGGCTGTCCCTCGACAGCCGGGGCGCCGCCCAATTGACCGGCGGAAACCGTGGCATTTTCCGCTTCAATGGCGGCGGTGACGTCGGCGGTGGTGACGCCAAAACTGTTCATTTTATTGGGGTCGAGCCAGACCCGCATGGCGTGTTGGCGCCCAAATAATGTGGTGTCTCCAATGCCGTTGATACGGCTGATCGGATCAATGATGTTGGAGGCGACATAATCCTCGATATCGCCCTGGTTCATTGAACCATCGGTCGAGACGAATCCGACCACCATCAGGAAGCTTTTGGCGGCTTTGGCGACGGTGATGCCTTGCTGTTGGACTTCTTGTGGCAACAGGGGTGTTGCCAATTGCAACTTGTTCTGCACCTGGACTTGCGCGATATCGGGGTCCGCTTCGGGTTCGAAGGTCAGGGTGATGTTGACATTCCCCGCCGAATCGCTGGTCGAGGACATGTAACGGAAATAGTCGATTCCGTTCATCTTTTGCTCGATCACCTGTGTCACAGTGTCTTCAAGGGTTTTTGCGGAGGCACCGGGGTAGCTGGCGGAGATCACCACCGAGGGCGGCGCGATGCGCGGGTATTGCTCGATCGGCAGGGAGGAGATCGACAAAACTCCAGCAAACATAATGGAGATGGCAATCACCCAGGCGAAGACCGGGCGGTCGATAAAAAACTTCGAGATCATCTGGGGACACTCTTACCGTGAGGCGATCTTGGGGCGGTTGGACGGTTCTTGCTGAACCACGACGGGCGTGATGGCGGTGCCGGGGCGCAAATTCTGAATGCCGTCGATGATCACATCGTCTCCGGTGTGCAGACCTGCGGTTACCACCCATTGATTGCCGACAATTCGCGATACCTGGATGGTTCGCAGTTCGGCCTTGCCCTCAAGGGACGGAACCCAAACGCTGGTTCCCCCTGCGGCATCACGCACCAGGGCTTTTTGTGGCACAGTGAGAACGCCTTTTTGGGTTCCTTGTTCGATGCGTGCGCGGACGAACATACCGGGGAGGAGGTCAAAGGTTGGGTTGGGGAAAATCGCTCGAACGGTGACGGTTCCCGTGCTCTGATCAACCGTAACGTCGGAAAATTGCAAAACGCCGACTTGACCATAAGGCTGGTCGTCGCCTTCGACGTTCAGCGTCACACGCAGGTGGTTGCTCTGTTCACCGCGTGAATCGGATGCAATCGCACGTTTCAGCTTTATCAGGTCAACACTCGATTGCGTCAGGTCAACGTAAATCGGATCAAGCTGAGTTACCGTGGACAGTGCGGTTTCTTGGTTGGCAGTGACAAGCGCACCTTCCGTGACATTGGACTTTCCAATGCGTCCTGAAATCGGGGCGTTGACCTTGGTATAGACAAGATCGATACGTGCCAGATCCAAGGCGGCTTTTGCCGATTTCACGTCGGCCTTGGCTTGGTCCAGGCTGGCCACGACATCGTCATTGTCTTGCTTGCTGACCGCGTTGATACGGACCAGTTCGGAATAGCGTTCGGCCTTTGCTCGGGCGGATTTCAGGGTGGCTTGGGCTTTCGCCAAATCCGCCTCAGCGCTGGAGAGGGTGGCCTTATAGCGATCCGGGTCAATCTGATAGAGTTGCTGTCCGGCCTTGACCTCGCTGCCTTCCTGAAACAGGCGGTTTTTTAATATGCCAGAGACCTGAGGCCGCACATCTGAAACCCGGTAGGCGACAATCCGTCCTGGTAATTCTGTGGTTAGGGCAAGATCATTGGCTTCGATCTTGATCACACCGACCTCGACGGGGCGCTGTGCTGTTGTCCCGGCGGCTTCATCCTTGCATCCTGTCAACGTTGCTAAGATACAAACGGTGCCTGCCGTTGTTAGCCCGATTTTCCGCAAACCCGTCATCGTGTCCTCTTGTTCCTTTGCAGCGCGGCTGCGCCGTGTGGCGAAAACTTGACTTGATCGCCGTTCGTGTACTGTATAGTACAGTACGTTTTCAGGAGCAACGTCTTCCTCCTTGGCAAAGGTGATGTAATTCACATAATTGACCGTTCTTGCGGAATGTTGCAGAGACGTGGGCTACGTTCTCGCATGTGCGTGAGTCATAAAGGATATCAGCAAAATGCCGGAACCTACTGAAACCGTTCATTCCACCCTTAGGCGTGAGAAACGCCGCCGTGCGATTTTGGATGCGGCGCAGGTGATCTTTTTAGAAAAGGGATATGAACGGGCCACGCTAACCGAGGTCTTGGCGCGTTCCGGCGGTTCACGCAGTACGCTGGCCGAGCTGTTTGGTGGCAAAGAGGGATTGTTTATTGAGGTTCTGCGCGAATCAAGTCATCGGATTGAAGTGATTTTTGATGCCCTGGAGGCCTGTGATGCGCCACCGGATGTGGCTCTCAAAGATTTTGCGCGGCGGTTTCTTGACGTGATCCTTGATTCCAGAACGATCGCGGTTTTACGTACTATGATTGCGGAAGGTTTCCGCTTTCCCGAGATTGCCAGCGCGTTTTTCCAGTTGGGGCCAGATGTGGGGGACAAGAAATTGGGGGCCTATTTTCAGCATTGCATTGATAGGGGTGTCTTGCGGTCCTTTGATCCACTGGAAATGTCGCGTGTGTTTCGCGGTATGATTATTGGGGATCATGCCATGCGGGCCAGTATTGGCGTGCAGCAGCCAGAAGATATGGCCGCTATTACGGCACAAATCGACACGGCTGTGTCGATTTTTCTGTCTGGTGTTTCACCAACGCCGCTGTCGTCGAGTCTGATTTAGACTCTGTTCCGCTCAATTGGCCCCACTTGCGTTGTCACGCAGCAAAGACTCCCGGCTTTTTGTGTTGCCTTGTAGTGGTCGTCCGCTTTTGGGCCATGAGGAATGGTCCGTTTTTTGATAAGGTCACGACAAAGGCTGCCGACGAAACCTCCATCGCGGCGTTTTTGTCGGTTTGATTGTGCGTATTGAATCCAGAGTCTCAGCTCATCCGGCGAGGGGTGCCGGATGATATTCGTCTGTTCAGCCGTTTTTCTGTGGGGATGAGATGGACTTCCCGTTTTTCTTTTGAAAGACGGTTGCAAAGTCGCTGGTTGGGGAAGGTGCTGCGGAAGAAAGCGCTTTCTTCTTTGGCTTCTTAACTTCGCGATTGCCGCGTTGTTGTCCTTTTGCCATGAGATTCTCCTTTGTGAATTCAAGGCGTCGAAAAAGTCGTCCCCGGAGCGGGGGCGACTTGTCTGTGGTGGTGTTTTGTCCGGTGACCCTTAAAATATCAGGGCACAGGGTGGCGATTAGAGAAGCTTGAGATCTTCTGCGGACATCTTGCCGCTGCGGCTGTCTGCGACGAGCTGGAAGCCCACCTTCTGGCCCTCGTTCAGAGAGCTGATGCCGGAGCGTTCCAAGGCGCTGATATGAACAAAAGCATCGCTGCCACCATCATCCGGTGCAATGAAACCAAAGCCCTTCTGGGCGTTAAACCATTTTACTGTTCCCGAAGCCATGGGATTATCCTTTCAACAAGATTTGACGTTTTCATTATGTTGGTGTTGTGGTTTTCGAGACAGATAAACGCCAAATTTCGGCAGGTTTAGCCACTGCAAAAGAACAATACGACCATAACGTAAAGATTATATGCGCTATATTCGAAATTAAATCAATGGAATTATATTTATAAATTTATGCGATGATTTATTAAGTGGAAAATACTTCTTGTTATCCACGCTCTAGGCCGGATATTTTTTTGAAAGTTTGCGGTGCTGTGTGTTGCTGTGCGTGCATGTCACGGTTGCTTCGCGCCGACGCGACACCCCCGGACGGTTTGTCCGATGGTAAGGCAAGTCCGGCATGGTCTGGAATAAGAGGCCGTGTCAGGCGGCTGTGTTGGTGGTTGTTTTCTGTCCTTCCAACCACTCCAGATAAGAAACCTTGCCGTCCTGGTTGGTATCCAGAGGATCAAAAGAGAACGTGGTTTCGGATTCCGAGGTTGATGCGGCCGCCCCGGCTTCGGTGTCGTTTTCTCCTGACGTAGCTTCAGCGGTGGTGGCTTCTTGTGCGCCGAGGATGGCGGACGCCGTTTCGCCGGAGAACTGGCTGCCGAGTCCCGTCGTCCAGGAGGATACAGTCGCGCTGTCGTCTTGAGAAAACAGTTGGGCGGAGGTTTCCCAGGACGTAGGCTTGCTTTGGGAGGGGTCTGTCCGCGCACGTTGCGACGCCTGTAAAAACAGGTCGTTGGATGATGAATCTATGAACGATACAGGTGCTAACATCGCGAACACCCCTTAACTGCCGGTCTTTTCAGAGAAAGACCTTAGGAGCGACCAGGGCAGGTTCCGCATTTTTTGGCGATGAAGGCATCACTTTTCTGTGCGTCCCATCCAGGACCTTGAATGCCTTCCTCCGTATTTCCGATCTAAAGATCGGCTGCCACTGCCCAGCATTTTCTCAAGGCATACTTCCACACTTCAACGCATGGTATCACAATTCCTGTCGTTGTGTCCAATGAGTTGTTTCCTTCGGGTCTTATCGACTCTTTCGTGCGGAAGGGCGCGGGGCTGTAACGGAAGCCAAACAGGGAGAACGAGGCGGGATAAGGCCCCGTCTCGTTCGTGAATGTTAGGCGGCAATGCTGTCCAGCAGGGACCCCAGGGTCGAACTGCTGAGAGAACTGCTCAGTGATGACACGCTGGTTGCTGTTGGGGTTTGCCCCGCCAGTCGTTCCTGATAGGAAACCGTGCCGTCCTCGTTGGTATCTAATGAGTCGTAGTTTTCTGTTGAGCTTGATCCTCCAGCCGAGGACGTGGATGCGGTTGATGTGGATTCGCCGGAAGCCTCGGTTTCCGAGGTTCCGCTGGAATTTGACATCAGTGTTGCAAAAGCGGCCTCAAATTCAGTTTCGCTGATGCTGCCGTCGCCATCGGTGTCAAAAGTGGCGAACATCTCGTCAAGGGAAGCCGTATCGGCGGCTGGCGGTGGTGGCGTGCTTTTTATAGCGGAATCCAACTCGGATTCACTGATACCTCCGTCACCATCGGTGTCGATGCTGGCGAACAGATTGGTGGTTTCAGCAGAACCTTCTTGTGCACTCAACAAAGTTGAGGCCGCGTCACTGGAAAATTGATCGCTGAAACTCGTGAATTCGGTTTGGCTGATTGTGCCGTCGCCATCGGTATCAAGGGATGTAAACAGCTTGGTCAGTTGGTTTTGAGAAACCGTCTCGTTGGTTTCTGTCGTGCTTGCGGCCGTGCTCGTCTGCATCCGTGCCTGCTGAAGCATTTGCAAAAGCAACGCAGCAGAGGATGAGTCCGAGGACGAAACGCTTATGGACATGACGTATCTCCTCTTTGAAGGGGGCTTTGAGGGAAAAGCCTCAAAGGTGATACGCAGGGGCGGTCATGATCCTGGCGGGACAATCTGAGAAAAACGCCGAAAAACCTGGGGTCTGGTTGATGCCTGTTTCAGGTATCATGCGCTTTATTCCTCAGGTTGCCCCCATTGGGGGCATTCATTGAGGAGAGGCTTTGTTTCAAAATTTTTTCTTTGGGCGGTGTGACATCAGGAGAGATTGACGGTGCGAACGTTCGAAAAAAAGTGATCTGGATAAAAAATAGGGGGCCAGCGATTGCCAGCCCCCCGTTCGTCTTGCTGATTCCAAGAGATCAGCAGGAGTAGTACATCTCGAATTCCACCGGGTGCGGCGTGTGTTCGAAACGGAAGACTTCTTCCCAGCGCAGGGCGATGTAGCCTTCCAGCATATCGTTGGTGAAGACATCGCCTTTTTTCAGGAAGTCGCAATCGGCTTCCAGGGAAAGCAGAGCTTCGCGCAACGAGCCGCAGACGGTCGGGATGCCCTTCAACTCTTCCGGCGGCAGGTCATAGAGATCCTTATCCATCGGGTCGCCGGGGTGGATCTTGTTCTGGATACCGTCCAGGCCCGCCATCATCATTGCGGTGAAGGCGAGGTAGGGGTTGGCGGTTGCATCCGGGAAGCGGATTTCAATGCGCTTGCCCTTCGGGCTGGTCGCGAACGGGATGCGGCAAGAAGCCGAACGGTTACGCGCCGAGTAAGCCAACAACACCGGAGCCTCAAAGCCTGGGATCAGGCGTTTGTAGGAGTTGGTGCTCGGGTTGGTGAAGGCGTTCAGAGCCTTCGCGTGCTTCATAATGCCGCCGATGTAGTACAGCGCCATTTCCGACAGGTCGGCATACCCCGAACCGGCGAACAGCGGCTTGCCGTCTTTCCACAAGGACTGGTGGCAGTGCATACCCGAGCCATTGTCACCGATAATCGGTTTCGGCATGAAGGTCGCAGTCTTGCCGTAGGAGTGCGCCACCATATGCACGACGTATTTGTAGATCTGCATCTGATCGGCGGCGGTCAGCAACTTTTCAAAGCGGCAGCCCAGTTCATGCTGTGCCGAGGCCACTTCGTGGTGGTGCTTTTCGATCGGCAGGCCCATCTCACCCATCACGGTGAGCATTTCGGCACGCATATCAACGCCAGAGTCTACCGGAGCAACCGGGAAATAGCCGCCCTTAACACGCGGACGGTGGCCGGTGTTGCCTTCTTCGTAGGATTTGCCGGTGTTATAAGCACCTTCTTGCGAGTCAACTTCGTAGCCGACTTTGTTCATCTTGACGTCGAAGCGTACGTCATCGAACACGAAGAATTCGGCTTCCGGACCGAAGAAGCAGGTATCGGCAATGCCGGTGGATGCCAAATAGGCCAATCCCTTACGGGCAATTGAGCGCGGGTCGCGGCTGTAGGGCTGTCCTGAGGACGGCTCCAAAATATCGCAAACCAGAACCATCTGCGGCTGTGCCGAGAATGGGTCCATCACCGCAGTGGCAAGGTCCGGTTTCAGCGTCATGTCGGATTCGTTAATCGACTTCCATCCTGCGATGGAGGAGCCGTCGAACATAATGCCTTCATTCAGCATATCTTCATCGACCGTGGAGACATGTTGCGCCGTGTGGTGCCACTTGCCGCGCGGGTCAGTGAAGCGGAAATCGACGTACTGGACGTCATTTTCCTGGATCATCTTCAGGACGTTTTCAACGGACATGGTGCTTCCCTCGTGAAGTGCCGTTTACGCAATAATACATTCGCTCTTGCGGCTTACCGCTTCCTGCTTAGAGACGACCTTGGCGGTTGCGGAGCCGCCGCTTATCTTCCAAGGTCCAAAATCTTATAGTGCCTGTCGTCCTTCACATCAGAAGAGGGACGGCAAATCCTATATGGCTTCGGCACCGGTTTCGCCAGTCCTAATTCGAATCGCTTCTTCGACCGACGAAACGAAGATTTTTCCATCGCCGATCCGTCCGGTTTGTGCTGCGGACTGGATGGCTTCGACAGCGCGTTCAACCTGGGAGTCCTCGACCACCAGTTCGACCTTCACCTTCGGCAGAAAATCGACGACGTATTCCGCGCCGCGATAGAGTTCGGTGTGGCCCTTTTGACGGCCAAAGCCTTTGGCTTCGATCACCGTCATGCCCTGAAGGCCGATATCGTGCAGAGCCTCTTTCACTTCGTCGAGTTTGAACGGTTTGATGATGGCTTCAATTTTCTTCATGGAGGTCCGGTGCTCCGGTTCGAGTGCTCCGGGTGGAGGGCTTGAGTGTTCCCAGTTATGAAACGTTGAACGCCGGTTCTTGGCGGTCTGCGCTTCCCTGGAAAGAGTCACGAAAGACAGGGTTTGCACATGTCGTGCCAATCCCATTTCTTCGTCGAAGCCTTCCTCCGTGCGCGGTTTCGGGGTGTGTCAGCAGAAACGACAGCAGGAAGTGATTAAGAATTTAGCACATTGCCGAAAGATTGGTCAAAGGCGATGCGCGAATGTTGGGCATATCCTCACACACTTTGTGGTGTCAGGGGAAACGTTTCCGTTTTGGCCTCTTGTGGGGGGGCAATCAAGGACTCTAGAAAACGGCCAAGCTCTCGCAATCGTTGTGGGTCGGCGGTGTTGAGAATTTCGCGTCCCAAGCGATTTTGTCGTACCAAGCCCGCATGCACCAGAGTGTTCAGGTGGTGATTTAATGTCGAGGCTGGTGTGTCCAAAAGAGACTGTAGCGTGCCGACGTTCAATCCGTGCTCGGCCGATACAACAATATGGCGGAATGCTTGTAACCGTGTCGGGTTGCCAAGAGCGGCCAGAGCCATAACGGCGGTCGTGCCGTTCAAAGGCGGATGGGCGGCGAACGCAGAGGGAGGGGGGATATGGGTCATTTTGGTCCTTATTTCTGAGGGGCGACTGATCTACCGTGCCAGGCCCTCTTGATCAAGGTCTCTTCTGTCTTTCCTGTGTTCAGGGGTGGGTAAAATTTCCCTCTGTAGAATCCAGGGGTGGTCATAACAGTCGAAGAAGCGTATCTTCGCCATGCTGTGTTGCATTCGCACGCTGCGTTCTGGCATCGCATCTGTTCATCTCTGGGCAGCTTGTGATGATATTCAGGTCGGTTTGTTCCGTGTTTTGTTTCGGTGATTCCGTTTCTGGTAAGTTGTTTGATGTAATGTCCTTTTGGTATTGGTTTATTCAGAGCTGATATCTTTGGTGTTACTTCTGGGGGGATGTCCCCCCATGGTCGGTTTCGTGCCAGCGATCCGGTCTTTTCGATGCTCCGCCGTCGGGGTTGTGCAACGCTTTCGTTCTGTCTGGGCGAGGTGTGTGTAGACCCGATGCAGGACGACAGATTCCATCGAAGGAGGGTATCCATGAGTTTGAGAAAAATGGTTTGCGCTGCGGTGCTCGGGGGGGCGTGTTTGGCCTCCGTTCAGGCCTTTGCCGCACCTGCATGTGAAATCAATCGCCCCGTGGTCTTCGCCGGGTTGGATTGGGATTCCAATGCGTTTCACGTTGCTTTGGCGCGGTTTATTCTGGAAAAGGGGTACGGCTGTACAACCGAGGATATTCCCGGCAGCACGATCCCGCTTTTGAATGGCATGGCACGCGGCGACATTGATGTCACCATGGAAATGTGGGTGGATAACGTACGCGATGCCTGGGATCCCCTGGAAAAGTCTGGGAAGGTTGAACTTGTCGCCGTGAACTTTCCTGACGCAGTTCAGGGGTGGTTCGTGCCGCGTTATCTGGTGGAAGGGCCGGATGCTAAGGCCAAAGGCCTAAAATCGGTTGCGGATTTGCCTAAATTCAAGGCGTTGTTCAAGGACCCGGAAGAGCCGGAGAAAGGTCGTTTTTATAACGGCATTGCCGGTTGGGGGGCTGAGGTGGTGAGCACGAAGAAGCTCAAGGCCTATGCCCTGGAAAAAGATTACACGAACTTTCGTGCTGGCACGGGTGCGGCGCTCGCTTCGGTGATTGCCTCTGCGTACAAGCGCAAAAAGCCGATCCTTTATTATTATTGGGGACCGACTTGGGTGATGGGCAAGTTCGATAGTGTGATGCTGGAAGAGCCGCCTTATGACAAGGCGGTCTGGGACAAGATGATGGCCTCTGAGACGCCGGTGAAGGCGACCGCTTTCCCGCTGATGAAGGTGTATACGGCGATCAATTCTGACTTTGGTCGTAAGGCACCGATGATCAAGGCCTTTTTGGCCAATTATCGCACCAGTAATGCCCTTGTTTCCAAGGCTCTGGCGGTGATGCAGGATAAAAAAGGGACGACAGCAGGCGAAGCCGCCCAAGATTTTTTGAAAACACAAAAAACGGTGTGGCGGACATGGGTTCCCGCAGATGTTGCGGACCGTGTTGAGGCGGCATTGAAATAAAATTGAAATAAATACGGGCGTACGCCCCGCTACGTTTCGACGGGGATGAGTCCTTGCGGAATGGCAGCGGGGCATGCCCCGGATATAGGATTGGATGAGGATGAACTTTTTTCTCGATTTTGGACCTACCGTTGCACATGCGGTGAATCAGGCCATTGACTGGCTCGTTATTACCTACGGCGATGGGTTCGAGAGTTTTTCCGATGGTATGCTTGTGGTTTTGATAACGTTGGAACACGCTTTACGCGCCCTTCCTCCGTGGTTGGTGATTATCGGTGTTGGTGTTGTGGCGTTTTGGTCGTCCCGGCGTTGGACATTGAGCCTTGGGTTGGTTCTGGCGACTTATCTGATCGGCTGCTTAGGTGTCTGGAGCCAGGCGATGCAGACGGTCGCGATCATGAGCGTTTCGGTCGGACTCTCCGTCATGCTGGGTTTGCCGGTGGGCGTTGCGATGTCGCGTTCTCCACGGTTACGTTCCGTGGCTTTGCCTCTGCTGGACTTGATGCAAACCATTCCGAGTTTTGTCTATTTGATTCCGGCCGCGATGTTGTTCGGCTTAGGCAAGGTCCCGGCCATTTTGGCTACCGTGATTTATGCCATGCCGCCCTTGGTGCGGTTGACCGATTTGGGCATTCGTTTGGTCGATACTGAGGTGCTCGAAGCGGCCCGTGCCTTTGGTGCCACGCGGTGGCAAATGTTGCGTGGTGTGCAGTTGCCCTTGGCTTTGCCCAATATTATGCAGGGGATCAATCAGACCCTGATGATGGCTTTGGCCATGGTGGTGATTGCCTCCATGATTGGTGCACGCGGTTTGGGTGAAACCGTGCTTTTAGGGTTGCAGCGTAACGATAGCGGCAGAGGGGCAATTGGCGGGATCGCGATTGTTGCTCTGGCCATTATCTTTGATCGGATTACTCAGTCCATGGGCTTCCGGATGCAGAGCCACCGTTCGCGGACGAAAGGATGAAACGGGGGTTCATGATATGTCATTGATCGAAGTTAAAAACGTTTCCAAGGTTTTTGGCCCGCGTCCGCAATCGGTGTTGCCGTTGCTTGCCGAGGGGCGCTCGAAGACCGATATCTTGACCGAAACCGGACATAATGTTGGGTTGTGCGACATCAATTTAAGCATTGATGCGGGGCAGATCTTTGTGGTGATGGGGCTGTCAGGGTCTGGTAAGTCCACGCTCATCCGCCACTTTAATCGCCTGATTGATCCGACGGCGGGGGAAATTCTGTTCAATGGCGAGGATATCCTCGGCTTTGACACCAAGCGGTTGATTGCCTTTCGCCGCGAAAATATGAGTATGGTGTTCCAGCATTTTGGTCTGATGCCGCATTGGACGGTGTTGGAAAACGTCGCGTTTGGATTGAAGGTTCAGGGCGTGCCG
Organism: Rhodospirillaceae bacterium; assembly: GCA_016937315.1. GTDB lineage: Bacteria > Pseudomonadota > Alphaproteobacteria > Rhodospirillales > Rhodospirillaceae > Oleispirillum. Next base: position 8,205 of record JAFGWD010000034.1, on the reverse strand, counting down.
CGCAAGGTGCGTCGTGACCGTGCAGCCGAATGGCTGGATGCCGTGGGTTTGGCAGGGTACGAGGACTCTTATCCTGGCGAGTTGTCAGGGGGTATGCAGCAGCGTGTGGGGTTGGCGCGGGCGCTTTGCACCGATGCGGATGTCTTGTTGATGGACGAAGCATTCAGTGCTTTGGACCCCTTGATCCGATCAGAGATGCAAGATCAGTTGACGGCGTTACAGGCGCGGCTGCAAAAAACCATCGTGTTCATCACCCATGATCTGGATGAAGCTCTACGCTTGGGGGATCGCATTGCGATTTTGAAGGATGGGGCTTTGGTGCAGTGTGGTCCGCCTTCCGAAATCTTGTTGAATCCAGCCGATGACTACGTTGAATCCTTTGTGCGTGATGTCAATCGCATTCGGGTATTGACAGCGGATACGGTGATGAAGCCGCCACGCTTGCGTATTACCACCGAGAACTTAGACGAAGCTTTGCGTCAAGTGCGGGCCAGTCCTCACGACTTTGCCTATGTGCAGAGTGGCGGGGAGGGAGTCTATGGCGTGGTGACGCAAGAGGGCTTGGAAGAGGGAAAACGGACACGTAGCACATTTCAGGATGTTGTTCAGGATGTGCCGTCGATTTCCGCAAATGCGCCAGTGGAAGATATTATGTCGGTGGCGTTGCAGTCTGACTTCCCGGTTCCAGTGGTTGATTCCGATGGTGAGTTGCAGGGTGTGGTGACGAAAAAGGCGGTGATTGGTGTGTTTGCCGATCAGGCCGAAGCGCGGGCCACCCGTCCTGGTGAGGATGAGTCTGAGACCACCGTCAAAGACGTTCCAAAAACCGAAACCTGAAAAAAGAACCCCGTTGCGGGGCAGAGTCGCAACGGGGTTCTCTCGGTGTGCGGATGGTTAAGCCGCCCGTACACCGATTAGGAAAGTTTCGACAATGGTTTTCAGGCCGATGGCCTCGTTGGACAGAGACTGGGAAGCGGACAACACTTGTTGCGAGGCCGCACCGGTTTCGCCAGCGGCTTGGTTGACGCCAACGATATTCGCAGCAATTTCCTGAGTTCCGGCTGCTGCCTGTTGGACGTTGCGGGCAATTTCGTTTGCTGCGGCGGACTGTTCCTCCACGGCGGAGGCAATCGCTGCAGAAATTTCACTGACTTCAGAAATCCGTGTGACGATCCCTGCGATGGCGGTTACCACGTGGTTTGTGGCGCTTTGCACGGTTTCGACTTGTTGACTGATTTCTTCCGTGGCCTTGGCGGTTTGGTTGGCGAGATTTTTGACCTCTCCGGCGACGACGGCAAAGCCTTTTCCTGCGTCGCCGGCACGCGCGGCTTCAATGGTCGCGTTTAAGGCCAGCAGGTTGGTCTGACTGGCGATGTCATTGATCAAGTTGACCACAGTGCTGATCCGTGCCGAATTATCGGCCAAGCTTTTGACGGTTTGATCGGTCTGCGATGCTTCTTCCGCAGCAGTCTTGGATGTGGCGTGCGACTGTTCCACCTGTCTCGCGATTTCGGCGATTGATGCAGAGAGCTCTTCTGCCGCCGTGGCGACGGTTTGAACGCTGGTCGAGGCTTGCTCGGTGGCCGCAGCGACGACGCCGGACTGGCGGCTGGTTTCTTCGGCGCTTGCCGAAAGGGTTTGTGCGGTGGCGTCCATTTCCGCACAGGCACTGCTGATGATATTCAATACCTGAGAGACTTTCGTATCGAAATCGTGGGTCAGGCTTTCGATGGTGACGGCGCGGCGCTCACGTTCGGCGCGGACGGTTTCTTGTTCAGCGGTGAGACGTTCTGCCTCAAGGGCATTTTCCTTAAATACTTCAACGGCTTTGGCCATGTCTCCAATCTCGTCTCCACGCCCGTGGGCTGGAATCTCGACGGTTTTATCGCCCTCCGATAGGTGGCGCATGGCATCGGTCATCGCGACGATTGGTGCGGCGATGCCGGTTTTTAAGGCCAAGGCGGCTCCCACAGACAGCCCGACCACCACGCCCAGAATCAAAAGTGTGATGATCTGTGCCATCGATTCCACCTCAATAGCCTCTGCTGCGGAGGCATTTCCGGCCGCAATGGTCATCTTGCTGAGTTCATCGAAGTCTTTCGACATGGACAGGAAGTCCTGACGTTGTTTGCCATTCATGTGGCTGACGGCTTCTTGCTTGTGATTATTGCGTGAAAGCTGGAGTGTATCTTCTACGTCCTTGTCATAAGCATCGTAACGTGCAGAAAACGCTTTATAGGCGGTCTTGTCAGCATCTGTGGTCAAAAGCGTGGCATATGTCTTTTTTAGGTCACGGATGCGGTTGAGATAGGCCGCGTGCTGTGTTTCGAAGGTTTGCATTTCTTTGGGATCAGTGGAGAGCACGTGCATGTACTCCACTGTTCGGCGTGAGGACAAAAGGTGCTGGATTTCGCCGTTGATCTGAATACTTGGCATGCGGATTTGAGAGAGATCATTGGTGGCTGTACTCATACGGTGGATTTCGCGTAAGGCGCTGCCGCCCATAACCATCACGAGTAGTGTCAGCAGGGTGAAGACTGTGAAGAGCTTTCGTCCCATTTTCAGGTTATTGAACCACCGCATTCTCTGGTCCTTCCTTGTTAGACTGATGAGGTAAACGTGTCTTTAGCAAGGGGGGTGGGGTCTTGTTTGTGGCTCTTGGGTGGCGATGGGGTGATCTGGAAAAGCGATGCTCGTAAACCTTCAAAAGGATTTGTGGACAATCAGTTAGCCCCTCGGGCAGAGTTATTTCCACCATCATGATTGGAGGCAAAAAACGCCTGTGCGCTGTCATTAAGAAACGGCACACCCCCCGTATTCAGCATTTGGGCCACGTCGTGACAGTCAGGGTAAGTTGCGCTCGAAATAGATAGCGCAGGGACGGAGACCGCCAATGCACATAAAAACGTTAAACGCGTTTTTCATTAAACGCAATAGACGAAATGCCATCGTACGAATAACCTTCAAAGACGACACGCAATATACGCGAATAATAACACGCATCTTTTTATCTAAGGTTGATAATCAGGCCTGCTTGGATTTTGTTTCTGTGGAAAGCCTCCCATGGCAAGGGGGTTAAAGCCGAGAACCCCCTTTGCCGAAAGGTTGATTGCGGCACGGGGGGGGATGACACGCTCTGAAATGGCGGATCGTCTGAGCTGTCCGCTGACGACTGTCGCGGGCTGGGAACGAGGAGTGAGTTTTCCTCCGCCCGAGATTCTGGTGTGTTTGTCCGATCTTTTGCAGGTTTCTCTGGATTGGTTGATTGCTGGACGTGCGGTACCCCTGGGTGGGGAGGTGCCGAGGGGGCGTCTTGTTGATGAGGATCTTATGGGGAGAATTTGCGAAAACATCCAAATTCTGGCGGATGAGGAAGGGATTCTCTTGGGGCCGCGCCAATACGGACGTCTGGCTGCGTGTGTTTATGCCGATTTGATGGAAGTATTTGCCGGGGTGGAAGAGCGTCGCCTGGGCTTGCGGGCCCTGTTGCCGCAAATTCGACGGGATATTCTAAGAACAGGAAATAGTTAGGATGAGTTCAATGGCGTAATGTGATCATGAACAAATTCATAAAATGTATCTTATAGTGATGCTCGTCACCATACAATAGTATTGCTGTGTGACGGTTATCACCATCTGTTCTAAAAATATTATGACCGAATCTCAGTTTTTACTGGATGCATCCTGATTTATAGGCCAAATATAAAGCCCCTATTTTTTAGTAGGGGTATTTTTTGTCAGGAGATGAGTGCCATGAGGGCGTTGGATCACTTGCAGATCGGTAAAAAATTACTGGTCCTTGTCGTTGTCACGGTTATTGGCTTTGTGGCGGTGCTGGTTGCCGGACGCGCCGTGATTGCGGGTCATATGTTGACCGAGCGTAAGGAAAAGTTGGTTGAAATCAGCGACACAGTGATCTCCATTCTCACGCACTATCATGAGGCAAGCCAAACCGGAAAGATGACGGAAGCCGAGGCCAAAGCCGCTGCCTACGCGCAGGTGCGTCTGATGCGCTATGACAATGGCAACTATATCTATGTTTATTCCATGGATGGCGGTGTGCGTCGGTCCTATGCGCCGAAACCGCAGACCGAAGGCAAAAGCTATATTGATACGAAGGATGATGAGGGGTTTTTCTTTGTCCGCGCCTTTATTGAGGGGGTGAGGAAAAACGGGTCGGTTTTCGTTCCCTACATGAAAGTCCGTCCAGGAGAGAACAAGCCCCTGGAAAAGCTTGGGTATGCGAAGGGCTTTGCCCCCTGGGATTTGTATGTGGGCACAGGTGTTTATGTGGATGACTTGGATGCGGCGGTGAATGATGCCGTGTTTGATTTGTCGCTTTATGCTCTGGGCTGCCTGGGTGTGACGTTGATGGTTGCTATGCTGATTGGTCGGGCCATTGGTAAACCGATTGTTCAGTTGACGCTGACGATGCGGCGTTTGGCTGAAGGTGATTTATCCGTGGAGGTCGAAGAAAATGGCCGCCGCGATGAAGTGGGCGATATGGCCCGCGCCTTGGCTGTGTTTAAGGTCAACGCGCAGGAACGTGAGGCACTCAAACAGGCGCAGGAGGAAAACGAGCGACATCTTGCCGAAGATCGCCGCCATGCGATGCTGGCCTTGGCTGATGAATTCGAAACGGCGGTGGGGGCTATCGTCGGTGATGTGGCGGCGACGGCTCATCACCTGCAATCGGTTTCCAGCAATATGTCGGATGCGGCGCAAGAGTCAGCGGCGAAAGCGGGGGTGGTGGACAGCGCTTCGGCTATGGCGTCGGAGAACGTTAATACGGTGGCTGCGGCAACAGAGGAATTGACGGCGGCCATTGCAGAGATTGCCATGCAGGTTCAGGCGGCTTCAGAAAATGCACGCAACACCGCACAAGAGGCAAAGGCGGCGCACACGCGCGTGCATGCCATGGCGGAAGCTGCGGAACGGATTGGTGCTGTGGTCAACATGATCACGGATATTGCCAACCAAACCAATCTATTGGCTTTGAATGCGACCATCGAAGCGGCTCGGGCGGGCGATGCGGGTAAGGGATTTGCCGTGGTTGCGGGCGAAGTGAAGAATCTGGCCACCCAGACCGCGAAGGCCACCGAAGATATCACACATCAAATTTCCAGCGTGCAAACAGAAACACAGGCTGCGGTAGCGGCCATTGCCTTGGTGACGGAGCGGGTGGAGGCGATTAATGGTGTATCGGCGACGATTGCGGCCTCTGTCGAAGAGCAGACGGCTGCAACCACTGAAATCAGCCGCAGTGTGCAAGAAGCAGCAGATGGAACGCGCCGGGTTTCGGAATCGATTTCTGGCGTGACCCAAGCTGCTGCCCGTGCGGGAGAAGCGGCGGCTGAAGTCTCGAAAGAGGCGGACAACCTTGTTGTGCACGCGGATTCCCTGCAAGCAGCGGTTGGTCGTGTTTTGGGCGAAATCCGCGCCGCCTGATCCGTGGTGTTGTGGACAGAGACGAGGGGCTTTGGCAAAGTGCCGAAAGCCCCTCTCTTTTTTTGTGGATATCATGCTCAGTTATTTGCACCGTTATCACGCCGGGAATTTTGCGGACGTTCATAAGCACCTGTTGCTGAGCCGTGTTCTCGTTTCTTTGGGGCGAAAGACGGCACCGTTTTGCGTCATCGATACGCACGCGGGAGAAGGTCTTTATGATCTGTCTTCTGCCGAAGCGGTGGCGGGTGGTGAAGCGACGGAGGGGGTGAAACGGTTCCTGGATCTGGATAATCCGCCAGAGATCACGCAGGCCTATCGTGCGTGTTTGCCAAGTTCCACGGCGTATCCCGGATCACCGGCCCTTGCCCAGTACCTGATGCGTGAGACGGATCGTTTGTTGGCAGTGGAATTGCATCCGCAAGCGCACCTGGCTCTAAGACGCGCGATGCGAGGGGATGATCGCGTGCATGTGCACCGTCGCGATGCTCTGGAGGCTTTGGTCGCCTTGGTCCCCCCCGTCGAAAAGCGCGGTGTGGCGGTGATTGATCCGGCCTATGAGGTCAAGGACGAATACCGCACTGTGCCTGCGGCTGTGGCGAAGGCGTTCGCACGTTGGCGTGGTGGCGTGTATTTCATTTGGTATCCCCTGTTGCCGGAGGCGCGGCATCAACAGCTTGTGACGGCGCTGTGCGGTGCGGGGTATCCCGAAATCTTGATCAGTGAATGGCACCGCCGTGCGCCGGAAGACGGGCGTGGCCTTTATGGATCGGGTGTCGTGGTGGTTAATCCGCCGTGGGGTCTAGAGTCTGAGGCGGTGATGCTTGGTGCATGGTTGGAGGCGGCGGGGTTTGGGGGTCACCATGTCCTACGCAAGGTTGTGACCTGATCAGGTGAAACCCCGGTCGTGGATGTGACCGGGGTTTCTTTGGGCCTTTGGGATGGTAACGGTTTGTGGCCCGACGGGAGATGAGGGGATGTCGAGGGGATGTCGGACCCACAAACTGACTGAGAGGCATCATCGGCTCGTTGGGGTGGCAAGTCAGTGAAGCGCTTCACACAATGTTGTGTTTTCTGCACTGGCTGGACAGGTCAGGTTCGGCGTGTTCTGATGCGGTTTTTCCGGCACAGTTAAAGGGAGTCCGAAATGCGGCGCGGCGGCAAGATCGGTGTGGCGGTGGCAGTGGTTGGTCTGCTTGCCTTTGGTGGTTTCAAGGCTTTTGAACAGGCTTCGGAGCGCCGTGTGCGGGACCGTGTTGATACGCAATTGGCGCAAATGGGGTTGACCGATGCGGTGCATTACGGCGGGGTGACGGTGGAGCCGTTTTCGCGTACGGCGGCGCTCTCCGACCTGACCTTCAGCGAAAAGGGCGTCGTGGTTTTTCGCGTTGATCGGGTCGAAGTAGGTGACTTCCAGGAGAATGATCAGGGGCAGCCGCAAAGTGCGGTGATCGGGGTACGTGGACTGCACCTGGCTTTTGCACAATGGATCAAGGATTGTGCCGAAAAGGGTGTGTCCTGTCCCTATGCGGTGAATGCCAAGGACGTGACGGACAACGGTATCGACGAGATCTTGGTCGATATGGACCTATCTTACCACATGGACGAAGCGGCAAAGCGCTTTCGTTTGGCTGGTGGTTTGAGTCTGAAGGGCTTTGTTGCCTTTGCGTTTAAGGCAACTGTGGGCGGTTTGGACAGTGCAACATTGCACGAGGTTGGTCTGTGGTCGCGTGATGTAGCGCAGTCCGGTGTGCCACCGATGTTAGCTCTGGCGGTATTTGGTCAGACGGTGGGTAAGAAAATCAATCATGTTGAGCTCAGTGCGTTGGGCTTTGCCATGACAGATTTGGGTGGCGTGCGCCGCCATGCCGAAATGCGTGCCAAGGAAACCGATGACCGTCGTCCGGTTGACGACATTATCAAAGAGCAGGTTGCGGAGGTTCAGGCGGACATTCGTGGTGGTGCACAAACCTGGATGCCGCAGGAGTTCATCGAATCTATGGCCTCGGCGCTGGAGCCGTTTGCTTATAAGGGGAAGCCGTATCGTATCGCGACGACGGCGACGGCCCCTGTGGTGGTATTGAAGCGTGGTTCCATGGGACTGGAAGCGGGGCCGGACCTGACTGATCCGGCCCGTTTGTTCCAGGCGCTTGCTTTGAAAGTCGATAACGCGCCCTTGTGATGTCCGTCAGATCGCTTCCAATGTGGCGGTCAGAAGGTTCCAGAAGGTCTCGGTGCTCTTGATCCCGACACGTTCGTCAGGCGAATGCGGGTGACGGATCGCCGGGCCGATGGAGACCATTTCCCAGTGCGGATATGCTGCGCCGAGGATCGCGCACTCTAACCCGGCATGGATGGTCGAAATCGTCGGTTCGGTGCCTTTTTGTGTGGCATAAATGCGGCTGATCAGGGCAAGGATGGGGGCTTTGGGGTTGGGTTGCCAACCGGGGTAGGCTGCGCCCAAGTCGCACGCTCCTCCCGCCAAGGCGAAGGTATCGGCAATCCGGGCGCATAAGGCGTCACGGGCGCTGTCTACGCTGCTGCGGACCATGCACACGATGTGGGCACTGGTGTCGTCGGTGGTGATGACGCCAATGTTGCTGGAGGTTTCCGGTGTTCCGGGCAAGCTGTCGCTTAGACGTGCGATGCCGTCGGGGCAGGCGTTCAAAGCCCGCAGCAAGGTCTGTGTTGCGGCGGGGGTGAAGGCCGGGGCGGCGGAATCGGTCCTGATGTCCAAGGTAAGATCAGGATCGGCTATGG
>JAFGWD010000267.1 GCA_016937315.1 Rhodospirillaceae bacterium | reverse complement strand
TCCTGTGCGAGAGCCTGGGTGAACATCATCGCATCCCCGCTCTCGTCCGAGGGGCTGTAAATGCCACCCACCAGGCTGGCACGTGCCTGTTCCAAGGCAGGTTCCAGGGCGATGCAGTCGTCGACGGATTTGATCTCACGGTCCAAGCCGTGGGCATTCATCGCGGCGTTGGCGCGGCAGGCGGCGTCAAATTCGCACCCGTCACGATAAAAATTCAGGATGCCGCAGGTTCGCTCGTCATAGTGTACGTTGGCCTCTGTCCGCCAGGCTTTCAGGACCTCGCGGCTGTGCATGGACACGCGTAAGGCGCGTTCTAAATTGCGACAACTGCGTATGGCGGAGGTGTTGGACAGGAACAAAACCCCCCAGCGCCAGAGGTCGAAGTCCAGTTTCCAAAAGGGTAGGTACAATGGCGCGTCGGCATGCCCGAACCATTTCGCCAATTGGCGCGGGGTATGTGGCGTGGCCCAGGGGGTCACATGGCACGCAGAAATTTGTCCACCGTTGGCAAAACTGGTCTCCTGCGCTGGGGCTGGTTGGCGGTCAATGACAAGAACATCGGCACCGCGCCGTGCCAGGGCATAGGCTGTGCTGATTCCAACGACTCCGGCACCAAGGACAATCACGCGCATAAAAATAACGTATCCCAAGAATGAAGAATGCGGTCTGTTAGAGGCAAATGGTTTTGCACCGCGTCGCAGTGCGCTACACTTTGAACCTAAATCTTTCCGCTGTGCAATCCTACAGAGGTCGTTCGTGATCAGAATATCTCCCAAAGACACAGAATCACCGCGATTGGTGCAGCCTGCATCGCCTGCCGTGCTGTTGTCTCCTGAGCAAATGACGTTAGCCGATCGCTTCGCCGTGGCTGCCGGTATTTCTGGTGCGATGTTGATGGACAATGCGGGACGTGCGGTCGCCCGCGAGATTGAAAAACGCTGGACGGTGCGCCCGGTCACGGTGTTGTGCGGCCCTGGCAACAATGGCGGCGATGGTTTTGTTGTGGCCATCGCCCTGCGCGAAGCGGGGTGGCCGGTCACGGTGGCCTTGTCGTGCCCAGCGTCGGCTCTGCGAGGGGAGGCTGCTGCTTTCGCAGAGTCTTGGGGGCCGGATATTCAGTCTTTAAGCCCGGATTGTTTGGATGGGGCGGAACTGGTGGTGGATGCCGTGTTCGGTGCGGGTCTCAGTCGCGATGTTGATGGGCTCATCGCCGAGGTTCTGGGCGCGGCACAGGACGCGTCATTGCCTCTTGTCGCTGTGGATATTCCCAGTGGAGTCGATGGGGCGACGGGGGCGGTTCGGGGCTTTGCCGCCGCAGCGGCGTTGACGGTGAGTTTTTTCCGGATGAAGCCGGGTCATGTGTTGCTGCCGGGGCGAGATCTGTGCGGGTCTGTTACGATTGCTGATATTGGTATTCCAGACGACGTTTGTTATGAGATTGCGGCGCAAACCTGGGTGAACCGTCCCTCTTTGTGGCAAATTCCCGTTCCCCATTCTCTATCTCATAAATACACACGAGGGCATGTCCTGGTGGTGGGCGGCACGATGACAGGGGCGGCACGCTTGGCAACGCGTGCGGCACGGCGTGTCGGAGCCGGATTGGTCAGCATTGTGTGTTCACCGCATGCCTTTACGGCCTACGCCGTCGATGCTCCGGGTGCCTTGGTGTTTGCGTCCCATACCGATACCGATGAGGCGGTGTTCCGTGAGGTCTTGGCTGATGAACGCCGTAATGTTGTTTTAATCGGTCCTGGGCATGGCGAATTGCCGCGTCTCCGTCAGAGAATTTTGGAAGTTCTTGCGACGGGGCGGGGGTGTGTTTTGGATGCGGATGCCATTGCGGCCTTTGCTGAAACGCCGGATGTCTTGTTCCAAGCTATTCAGGGGCCGGTTATTTTGACGCCGCATGCGGGGGAGTTTTCCCGGCTGTTCCCCGATCTGACCGGGGGGCGTTTGCACGCGGTGCGAATGGCTGCAAAGCGATCTGGTGCAGTGGTGGTTTTGAAAGGCTCGGACACCGTGATTGCCGCACCCGATGGTAAGGCGGTGGTTAACGATAATGCCCCGCCAACTTTGTCGACAGCCGGATCTGGGGATGTCTTGGCGGGATTGATTGCAGGACTGTTGGCGCAAGGTATGCGGCCTTTGGCTGCCGCTGCTGCGGCGGTTTGGGTGCATGGGGATGCGGCCAAACGTCTTGGCCCAGGCTTGATTGCCGAGGATCTGCCGGAAATGGTTCCGATGGTTCTGCGGGCTTTGACGGGAGAGGCAGATACAAATTAAAGATGTTGTCTTCGTGGGGGGCGTGTTATAGAACCCGCCTCCGGCGATACGTTGTGCCCGAGGTGTACGGGACGATTGCGGGCGTGGTGGAATGGTAGACACGCCAGATTTAGGTTCTGGTGGCGAAAGCCGTGGGGGTTCAAGTCCCTTCGCCCGCACCATATTGGTCCAAACGTCCATCGTATCGACGACGAATCGCCTGAGAAGAATTTCGCGCGATGGTTTCCTAGCTGTCCAGGCCGTTTTACGTCGCATGGTCCTTGGGCGGATGTCCCTCGCTTCGTCAAGACGATATAATCATAGAGCGTTCCTATGCAGGTAACCGAAACGAACACGGATGGGCTGAAGCGCGCGTACACGATCGTTGTGCCGGCAGCCCAGATTGATGAAAAAGTCACGGCGCGTTTGGTCGAGGTCGGCCACAATGCCTCGATTCCGGGGTTCCGGCCCGGCAAGGTGCCGATGGCGTTTTTGCGCCAACGGTATCAGTCGGCGGTGATGGGCGAGGTCCTGGAAGCCATGATCAACGAATGCACGGCAAAGACGGTTTCCGAGCGTAGCCTGCGCCCGGCTGTGCAGCCGAAGATCGAAGTTGTGTCTTTTGAAGACGGTAAGGATCTGGAGTTTTCGGTGGAGATGGAAGTCTTGCCGGAAATCGCTATTGCCGATTTGTCGACCATCAGTCTGGAACGTCTGAAGGCCTCTGCTCCTGACGAGGATGTGGAAAAGGCGCTACAGAATTTGGTGCGTAACCACGCCACTCCGGAAGCGATCTCGGAAGAGCGTCCGGCGGCTTCGGGTGATATCGTTGTCATTGATTTCGTCGGCAAGCTGGATGATGTACCGTTCCCCGGCGGCGAAGGTACGGATTTTGACCTGGAACTCGGTTCCGGTATGTTCATCCCTGGTTTTGAAGACCAGTTGATCGGAGCCAAGGTTGGTGAAGCGGTTGAAGTCAAGGTGACTTTCCCCGAGGCGTACCACGCCAAGGATTTGGCCGGCAAAGAAACCGTCTTTGATGTCACCTTGAAGGAGATCAAGACACTGGTCATGCCGACGGTTGATGACGAGTTGGCAAAGAAGGAAGGGCTGGAAAGCCTGGAAGAGCTGCGTAAGGCTCTGCGTAACCGGATTGAGGAAGAATTTGTACAGGTATCTCGCCAGCGTTTGAAGCGCGTGTTGCTGGATGCTCTGGACGAAGCTCACAAGTTCGATATTCCGGTTGCGATGATGGACTCGGAATTTGCGGCGATCTGGAAATCTCTGGAAGAAGCCAAGACCAATGGCACTTTGGACCCCGCCGATGTGGAAAAGTCCGAAGAATCTCTGAAAGAGGAATATCGGGTCATTGCGGAACGGCGCGTGCGGTTGGGCCTGGTTCTGGCTGAAATTGGTCGTGTCAACAATATCCAGGTCGGCAAGGAAGACTTGCAGCGTGCGGTGTTCCAGCAGGCGCGTCAATTCCCCGGTCAAGAACGTCAGGTTTTTGAATACTTCACCAAGAATCCGGAAGCTATGGAACAGTTCCATGCGCCTCTGTTTGAAGAAAAGACCGTCGATTTTATTCTGGAATTGGTCAATCTGACGGATCGTGAAGTGACACCGCAAGAGTTGATGGCTGATCCCGATCAGGCCGAGGTGGTAGAGAAAAAGAAGACTCCGGCGAAGAAAAAAGCGACCAAGGCCGCCTCCAAGTCAGAGGCTGAGGCTGAGGCCCAGGAAGAAACGGCCGAAAAGGCCCCGGCGAAGAAGCCTGCCAAGAAGAAGGCGAAATCCGCTGAGGAATAATTCCGGCATGCTGGTGCATGCAATGACGTGGCGCCCGGGGGTTTCCTCCGGGCGCTATCTTTTTCCGGCCTTGCAAGCGCTGCCGAAAAGCGGATATGTCCTAGGGTACGAGTTTTCAGACGACAATCCGATTGAGCGAGGCTTTCATGCGTGACCGTGACCCCATCGACGTTTACAACAACACCCTGATCCCGATGGTGGTGGAGCAAACCAGCCGTGGCGAGCGCTCCTACGATATTTTTTCGCGGCTTTTGAAGGAACGCATTATCTTTTTGACCGGCCAGGTCAATGATGAAGTGGCCAGTCTGATCTGTGCACAGTTGCTGTTTCTGGAGTCCGAAAACCCCAGCAAGGATATTTCGTTTTATATCAACTCGCCGGGCGGTGTGGTGACATCGGGGTTGGCAATTTTTGACACCATGAAGTATGTCCGCTGCGACGTCTCCACGGTGTGCATGGGGCAGGCGGCGTCTATGGGGTCGTTCCTGCTGTGTACTGGCACGAAGGGTAAGCGCTTCGCCTTGCCAAATTCGCGGATTATGATCCACCAGCCTTCTGGTGGGTTTCAGGGGCAAGCATCGGATATCGAAATCCAGGCCCGTGAAATTTTGGAACTGCGTGGCCGCTTGAATAGGGTTTATGCCGAATATACAGGTCAGGACATCGCGACCATCGAAAAGGCGATGGACCGCGATAACTATATGACTGCCGAGGCGGCCAAAGCGTTTGGTCTGGTCGATGAGGTGGTGTTTGAGCGTCCGGTCTCTGATGATGGTAAAAAGACCAACTGAGGCAGAAAAGGCGAAAACCCCGAGCCGTGACGATGACGTTTCGGCAGAATGCCCCTACCTATGAGGGTGAGGCTGGTGTTTTCCTTCGGTTGGTCCCGGATTTGCGGGTTGTTTGATGTATGTTTGTCCGGCTAGGATGATGTGCATTAAGGATTTCGTCCACGGCACATATGGTGCTTGGTGACGGTCTCGATGGTAGGAGTAATGGATGGTCAAGTCCTCTGGCGGCGACTCGAAGAACACGTTGTATTGCTCGTTCTGTGGCAAGAGTCAGCACGAAGTGCGGAAGCTGATTGCCGGGCCGACGGTGTTCATCTGCGACGAGTGTGTCGAATTGTGCATGGACATCATCCGCGAAGAGAACAAATCCAGTTTGGTGCGGTCACGCGATGGCGTCCCGGCACCCCTGGATATCCTGGCGGTGTTGGACGATTATGTGATCGGACAAAGGCACGCGAAGAAGGTTCTCGCGGTTGCCGTGCACAATCATTACAAGCGGTTGGCTCACGCCGTTAAGAACAACGATGTCGAGCTGTCAAAATCGAATATTCTGCTGATTGGTCCCACCGGGTGCGGCAAGACTCTGTTGGCGCAGACCTTGGCGCGAATTCTGGACGTGCCGTTCACGATGGCGGATGCAACCACCCTGACCGAGGCTGGCTATGTCGGTGAGGATGTGGAAAACATCATTCTGAAGCTGTTGCAGGCTGCTGATTACAATGTTGAACGCGCCCAACGCGGCATCGTTTACATTGATGAAATCGATAAAATCAGTCGCAAGTCCGACAATCCATCGATTACACGCGATGTTTCGGGTGAAGGTGTGCAGCAGGCGCTTTTGAAGATCATGGAAGGCACTGTGGCCTCTGTGCCGCCACAGGGCGGGCGCAAACATCCGCAACAGGAATTTTTGCAAGTAGACACCACCAACATCCTGTTCATTTGTGGTGGTGCATTTGCGGGCCTGGAAAAAGTCATTGGACAACGCAATCAGGGCACTTCGATCGGCTTTGGTGCAGATGTGAAAAGCCCCGACGAGCGGCGTTCTGGCGAGGTCTTGAAGGCGGCGGAACCAGAAGATCTCTTGAAGTATGGTCTGATCCCTGAATTTGTGGGCCGGTTACCGGTGATTGCAACGCTTGAAGATCTGGACGAGGCGGCGCTGATCGAGATTTTGACCAAGCCGAAGAACGCCCTGGTCAAACAGTATCAACGCTTGTTCGATATGGAAAACGTCACCCTGTCGTTTAAGGATGAGGCGCTGATTTCCATCGCGAAGAAGGCGGTTGCACGCAAAACCGGTGCCCGTGGTTTGCGTTCGATCATGGAAAGCATCCTGCTGGATACCATGTTCGATCTGCCTAGCCAGAGTGGGATTGATGAGGTTGTGGTAAGTAAGGAAGTCGTCGAAGACGCTTCCAAGCCGTTGTTTATTTATGGGGAGCGCAAGGACGAAGTGGGTTCTAGCGCGTAACCATGGCGATAGGTTCGGTCAAGGGGACTTGACCGAACCGGTTTCGCCTCATAGTTCTAGGGCTTGTCCGCGCTGTTTTTGCGCGATGTTCCCTGAGACAGCCCGTATCCAAGAGGACGTATGTTGACTGAATCCAGCGGAAACGCCTTTCCTGTCCTGCCGCTTCGCGACATCGTGGTGTTTCCCCACATGATCGTGCCGTTGTTCGTTGGTCGCGAGAAATCCGTGCTGGCCCTTGAAGAGGTTATGCGCGAGGACAAGCAAATCCTCCTGATTGCACAAAAAGATGCCACTCAGGACGATCCCGGGGCCGAGGACATTTACGGAGTTGGGACCTTGAGCACGGTCTTGCAACTGCTGAAATTGCCTGATGGCACGGTCAAAGTATTGGTCGAAGGCGGTAAGCGGGCGCGGATTTCTCGTTTCGTCGGGGAAAAGGCCTATTTTGAAGCGTATTCCGTCGCGATTGATGACGAATGGGGTGATGAACAGGAAACCGAAGCGCTGTCCCGTTCTGTAGTTTCGCAGTTCGATCAGTACATCAAACTTAACAAGAAAATTCCACCCGAAGTGATGGTGTCCATCAACCAGATTGAGGACCCTTCGAAACTGGCGGATACTGTGGCCTCTCACCTGCAGGTCAAGATCTCTGAAAAACAGGAACTGTTGGAAGTTGCTTCGGTCCATGATCGTTTGGAGCGTGTCTACGCCTTTATGGAATCTGAGATCGGTGTCTTACAGGTAGAGAAGAAAATTCGCAGTCGCGTTAAACGCCAAATGGAAAAGACGCAGCGCGAGTACTACCTGAACGAGCAGTTGAAGGCGATCCAGAAAGAGCTGGGTGAGACTGACGAGGGACGCGATGAAATCGCTGAACTTGAGGAACGTATCGAAAAGGCTAAACTCTCGAAGGAAGCCCGCGAAAAGGCGCAAGCCGAGCTGAAAAAGCTTCGTAATATGAGTCCGATGTCGGCTGAGGCCACGGTGGTGCGTAACTACCTGGACTGGATATTGGCTTTGCCGTGGAAAAAACGCTCCCGCGTCAAACACGACTTGAAGTGGGCAGAAGCCGTCCTGAACGAGGAGCACTATGGCCTGGATAAGGTCAAGGAACGTATTCTTGAGTACTTGGCCGTGCAGCAGCGCACCCAAAAAGTGAAGGGCTCCATCCTTTGTCTTGTGGGTCCCCCCGGCGTTGGGAAGACGTCCCTGGGGAAGTCGATTGCACGGGCAACAGGCCGTAATTTTGTGCGTGTGTCCCTTGGTGGCATGCGCGATGAAGCGGAAATTCGAGGTCATCGTCGCACTTATATTGGCTCCATGCCGGGTAAAGTGTTGCAGGGTATGAAGAAAGCGGGAGCAGCCAATCCTTTGTTCCTGTTGGATGAAGTCGATAAAGTCGGGGCCGATTGGCGTGGCGACCCGGCTTCTGCTTTGTTGGAGGTTCTGGACCCGGAACAGAACGTGGCGTTTAACGATCTCTATTTGGAAGTCGATTACGACTTGTCCGACGTGATGTTTGTGACCACGGCAAATACCCTGCGTATGCCCCAACCTCTACTGGATCGTATGGAGATCATTCGTCTGTCGGGCTATACCGAAGACGAGAAGGTTGAGATTGCGAAGCGCCATCTGATCAATAAGCAGATGGAAGCCAATGGGTTGAAAGCGGGGGAGTGGTCGATTTCCGACGATGCCTTGAAAGACCTGATCCGGTTCTATACACGGGAAGCGGGGGTGCGTAACTTGGAACGGGAAATTGCCAACTTGACCCGTAAGGCGACCAAGGAAATCATCACCAAGAATATTAAGAAAATCACAGTAACCCGTAGAAATCTTGACAAATACGCTGGGATTCGCCGGTATCGGTATGGCGAGGCCGAGCGGGAAGACATGGTGGGTGCGGTCACAGGATTGGCCTGGACAGAGGTCGGTGGTGAGCTTTTGACCATTGAGTCTGTCCTGATGCCCGGCAAGGGAGCGGTTACGCTGACCGGGCAGTTGGGCGATGTGATGAAGGAATCAATCCAGGCCGCACGTTCGTTTGTACGGTCACGGGCACCCTCCTTAGGCATTAAGCCGACACAGTTCGAGAAAAAAGATATTCACGTTCACGTTCCAGAGGGTGCAACCCCGAAAGATGGTCCTTCGGCAGGGGTGGCAATGGTGATTTCGATCGTTTCCGCGTTGAGCGGGATTCCGGTTCGCAAGGATGTTGCGATGACGGGTGAAATTACTCTGCGTGGGCGGGTTTTGCCGATCGGTGGGTTGAAGGAAAAACTGTTGGCAGCCCTGCGTGGCGGCATCAAAACGGTTTTGATTCCCATTGATAATGAAAAAGACCTGGTCGATATCCCGGATAACGTGAAACGTGGGATAAAGATCATTCCTGTATCGACGGCAGACGAGGCTCTGAGCCACGCTTTGGTTCGTATTCCCGTTCCCATCGAATGGGATGAAGCTGCAGCTGAAGCGGTGTCAGAAATCGCTTCAGGGGTTGAAAATGATGATGCTGTTCTGACTCATTAGTCCCGTTGGTGGTTGTCTCTGCAACAAAAGAACAGGGGTTTATCTAACCCCTGTTCTTTTGTTTATATGTGTTCATCTTTGATTACCATTGAGCTTTGAACAATCCCTTGTCTGGTTTGCGTTGTTTCCTTGTGATGATCATCACTGCCAGAGTTGTTTCTGCGTCGTACCAACCTTACTGTGTTTCCTGTCAAGCCGGAATTGAGAGGAAAACTGCGCTTCTTCCGTTGACGGCTTGTTGGGATGCGTTCTACACTGCGCGCCGTCGGGTTGATTGAATGTTTATAAATCCAATAAAATTGGGTCTAGCATAAGGGGTCTTGCCGTGAATAAGAATGATCTCGTTGCTGCTGTCGCGGCGCAAGCGGAGCTATCGAAAGCAGATGCCGCAAAAGCTGTGGACGCCGTTTTTCAGGCGATCACTGAGGCTTTGCAAAAGAATGACGAAGTTCGTTTGGTTGGCTTTGGTACGTTCAGCGTCGCAGAGCGCGCCGCTACGGAAGGCCGCAATCCGCGGACTGGTGAAAAGATCACTATTCCTGCTTCCAAGCAGCCGAAATTCAAGGCCGGCAAGGGCCTGAAGGATGCTGTGAACTAAGCGTTTTGAGTCCAAGGGAAGCCGGTCACGTGCCCCGTGATCGGCTTTTCTTGTCTATTTGGGCGGTTAGCTCAGCTGGGAGAGCGACTGGTTTACACCCAGTAGGTCGGCGGTTCGATCCCGTCACCGCCCACCATTTCGGTTTATACCTTTGGTTGCTAGAAAATCGCCTGTCTTCACGCGGAAGCGAGAAGGCAGGCTTTTTTGTTAGCTTCGTGTGGCAACGATGGCTCCGGTTCCGATGAGGGTGGCTCCAGCACTGCGTTGCAGCCAACGCACGACAGAGGGGTTTTTCAATCCCTTAGCTGCTCGCGCTCCAATTGCAGCGTAAGTCAGCATGACGCCACTGACGATAGTGAAAATCACCCCGACAAGGCTTAATGCGCCCCAGGCATCGACGTTGGACAGGTTGATGAAGGTGGGTAGAAAGGCCAGATAGAACAGCATGGTTTTGGGATTTCCCAAGGTCAGGAGGAACCCTGCGATGAAAACCCGCTGTGTAGATGTGGCGTGTGTTGTGGGTATAGAGATTTTGGGGGAAAAGCTGCCTTTGACCATATGGCACCCCATGAATATCAGGGCAATTGCCGCAACGACACGGATGATGGAGAAAACATCACCAAACATTTGTGCCACAGCAGACCACCCGGTCAGTGCGGCCAGGAAATAAAGGGTATCACCAAGAACGATGCCTGCGGTCATGACAGACGCATCCCGAAATCCGTAGCCGATGGCTCGCGAAACAATTGCCAGGACTCCTGGGCCTGGCGTCGCCGCAGCAATACCCAAGGCCACAGCCATAGAGAGCAACACATGAAGTTCCATACCCCGATTTCCTTTTGAGTGAAGACGGGGCAGTGTGTCTCTTCAATAGGGATGAGGCAAGAGTGCTGCTACTTAAAAGCAGCACCGGGTTCGACCCCGAATTTTTTCAGGATCAAGGCCAAGGGGCAAAATCCCGTGATGGAGGCTTGCATCAGGTTCAAACCAACGAATCCGCTTAACACCAGCCAATACGGGCTGGCGACGTAGGCGAGAATCGAGGCGACGAGGACAACGCTGCCTGCGAGCAAAAAGACAAGGCGGTCGATACTCATGGGGGGCTCCTGTTCTTTTCCTGTGTGGTTAAATTAAAACATTAGGCTTTCCTGATATAATGGGGAACGCTTTCTGTTCAAGCCTGAGATGTGTGCGGCGTCGTTTTTCTGTGAATTTTATGAGAATCAGCAAGCTCGGGTGATGCCCATCGACCGTCTTGTGACGTTTTGATAATGACAAGATGAGTCTGCAATGGCTTGAATTTCTGTCTTTGTTTTCCACCTTGTGTGTCGGGCCTTGTGATTCCTCCAAAAACTCTTTTGGTGTGTTTTTCTATGACTATAGATATATTTCAGTGTTGGGGTGGAGGTGGATCATCATGGTGGAGGAGGGGGCTTTTCGGGGACCTGTCTCTTTGGTTTAGAGCCATGCCTTCCTTGACACTTTGGTGCTTGCGGGCTTACATGCTGTGGCGATGGTTGGGTTGTAGCACGAAAGTCATGGGTGCTGTTTCGTCCGATTGGTTGGTTGCCGTCTTGGCGATGCCGATGTTTCCCCCATCCGTTTGTGAGCGTACACTCGCCGGGAGCTTGCCAGTGCTTGGTCCGCCCGAGGGGAGTGCATGTCACCGTCGTGACCGGTCGATCAGAAAGGGGCTGAATCATGGATGAGCTGCTGCGGGAATACCTGCCAATCCTGGTGTTCATTGGTGTGGCGTTAGGCCTTGCCGGAACGATGGTTGTGGCCTCGTACGTGGTGGCGCGGCAAAACCCTGATACCGAGAAAGTGTCCGCCTACGAGTGCGGTTTCGAGGCCTTTGATGACGCACGGGCGCGTTTCGAGGTGCGATTCTACCTGGTGTCGATTCTCTTCATCATTTTCGATTTGGAAGCCGCCTTTTTGTTCCCCTGGTCCATTGTTTTGAAAAAAATCGGGGGATTTGGTTTGGCTTCCATGTTGGTGTTCCTTGGCGTTTTGACGGTTGGGTTCATCTATGAGTGGCGTAAGGGAGCACTGGAATGGGAGTAAGGTCATGAACGGTGGCACCGAAGCACGCAATGCGCCGCTGACGGGGGTGGAGATTCCCGACGGTCTGTCCCAGGATGAAATGCTTGGCTTGGTGGGAGATGAGCTTTCCGACCGTGGTTTTGTCCTGGCGAAGTTGGATGATTTATTGAATTGGGCTCGCACTGGGTCGATGTGGCCAATGACCTTTGGGTTGGCATGTTGTGCGATTGAGATGATTCACACAGGTTGCTCACGTTACGACCTGGATCGTTTCGGTGTGGTGTTTCGCCCCAGTCCACGGCAAGCGGATGTGATGATCGTCGCGGGAACTCTGACCAATAAAATGGCACCAGCCCTGCGTCGTGTTTATGACCAGATGGCGGAACCACGTTGGGTGATTTCCATGGGGTCCTGCGCCAATGGCGGCGGGTATTACCATTATTCATATTCGGTGGTGCGCGGGTGTGATCGTGTCGTGCCGGTGGATATTTACGTTCCGGGGTGTCCGCCAACGGCTGAAGCCCTTTTGTACGGGATTCTCCAACTGCAAAAGAAAATCCGGCGAACCCGGACTTTGTCTCGCTAACTCCCGTCGTTCCCGCCTTTACACGGACTTTGAAAAGCCATGACCGACGATCTTGCTGAAAACCGGCGCATTGCTCATCACGAAGTGGGAGACCACATCGAAGCCTTGCTTGGCGACCATGTTGATCGCATTGAGATGGTGGGCGATGAACTGGTGGTGTGGACCAAACCGCAGAACATTGTGTCTTTGCTGATGTTCTTGCGTGATGACGGCGTCTGCCTGTTCAAAGAATTGATGGACATTTGCGGGGTCGATTGGCCGGATCGTGAGTTGCGCTTTGAGGTTGTCTATAACCTCTTGTCTATGCGTCATAACCTGAGAGTTCGGGTAAAAGTTGCGGTGGCCGAGGGGGAAACCGTGCCTTCGGTTGTTGACGTGTTCTCCGGGGCCGGTTGGTTTGAACGCGAAACCTATGACATGTTTGGTGTGTGTTTCGACGGTCATCCCGATCTGCGGCGGATTTTGACAGATTACGGATTCGATGGGTATCCGCTGC
>JAFGWD010000003.1 GCA_016937315.1 Rhodospirillaceae bacterium | reverse complement strand
GGCGGCGTTCGGCGCGTTCCCAGTCGGTTGACAGGCGGTGGGCCCAGCGGGAGTCACCAATTAAAGCGGGGTCTCGTTCATAGCCATAGTCGTTGCAGACCCCAAGTTCGTCGCCCAAGTACAAAAGCGGGATGCCGCCGATCGTTAACACCACGCCATAGAGCAATAAAATGCGGCTGATGGCGAGGTCAACTTCGGTCTCATCGTTGTTGGCGAGGCCCATTTCCAGACCGGCCAATGAGGCCGTGGTGCCGGAAATTCGCATGTCACCGGTTTCCGGGTTGTCTTGGAACGGTAGGCCGCGAGCAAAGCTTCCTTTGAACTTGCCGGTGAAGAACGTATTGAGAAAACGACGGTGGTCAAAGGGGTTGATATCAAGGTCGCGGGCATCATCATCGGAAAACACCCAGCCGATATCGTCATGGCAGCGCACATAATTCACCCAGGCGCAGTCGAATGGCAAGGTGAAGCGGCGTTCCATGGCGCGGTGCAGTAAGGAAACATCGCGGGTTGCCAGGGTGTTCCATAACAACGCCATGAGTTGCGGGTTGTAAGACAGTTGGCATTCTTCGCGATGGATATACTTGATCACCTCGTCAGGGTGGACAATTGCCTCGGACAGGAACAGCAGGGCCGGAGCGGAGATTTGCACCAGGGCGTTGAAGGCCTGTACGACGACGTGGGCCTCCGGTAAATTTTCGCAAGCCGTGCCGTCGCGTTTCCAAACAAAGGCCACAGCGTCGAGACGCAGAATTTCTACGCCGATGTTGGCAAGGGCCAGCATTTCCCCTGCCATGGCATTGAAAACGGCGGGGTTCTCGTAATTCAGGTCCCACTGGTAGTTGTGGAATGTGGTCCACACCCATTTGCCGATGCGGTTGCGGTAGGTGAAAGCTCCGGGGTGTTCGTCGGGAAACACCGCCCGCAGTTGTTTCTCGTAGACGTCGGGCTCGGTGCGATCCGGGAACATGCGGTAGAAAGCTTGGTAATCCTCGTCTCCGGCGAGGGCCTTCTTGGCCCACTCGTGTTCGTCAGAGGTGTGGTTAAACACGAAGTCGAGAACCAAACTGATCCCGTAATGGCGGAGTTCGGTGGCCAGTTCCGCCATTTCCTCCATGCTGCCGAGCTTGGGGTCAATGTCGCGGTAGCTGCTGATGGCATATCCGCCGTCGTCGTCACCTTCGGGGGACAGGAATGGCGGCATCAGGTGCAGGAAGGTGACGCCCATTTCCGACAGGTATGGGATGCGCGACCGCAGTCCGGCCAGGTTGTCGGCGAACAAATCGACATAGCACATCGCCCCGACCATGCGTTGCGATTGGAACCATTGAGGATCGGCTGCACGGCTGGCGTCCTGCGCCTTCATGGCATCGGGGCGCCGCGCCCAGCTTTCGGTGGCGGTGATCAGAATCTGCTCTAAGTGATAAAAGAAATCGTATCGCGTGCCATAAAGGGTCAGCAGAGATCCGAACAGACGGGGAAAATATTTTTTCAGGCGGTCTGTGTATGAGCGCCAGGCCGCAGCATCAATGCCGTCGGCAAAACGCGCATCAAGACGTGGCAACAGCCGCGCAAGCGTGACTTTGCTTTGTTCGGAAAGCCAGGAATCGTCCTTTTTTCTGACGGACAATCGGCGCTCCTCGCTTGGTTTCAGTGTTTCCTCAAAACAGTATTTACCCACCCAGGGTACATGTTTATATGGGGATGATTCAACCTTTTCGCCCGGTAAAATAGAATTTACCCCTCCAAGGTGCCGTTTTTCTTTTTATGCATCAGTCGGTTGGAGGATTTGCAGGACAGCCTCGTGGGAAGCCTGAAATGGCTTTCGGACCAAACCGTCAGAGTGGAATCTTCGGTTGACGAATACGGAAGAAGTCCTGCGTATTTATCTCCGCTTGCCGTGAAATACGCTCACCTTGTTCAGGATTATGGCACCCAGAATTTTCTCGATCTTGGCATGGGACTGCCCTTAGAATCCATGTGTTGATCTGAGGAATTCTTGGCAGCATATTGTGTGATGCGCTCTCTTTGGGATATGTGAGAGTTTGATCAGGAATTGTCATTATCCGCCTGTGTTGAAGAAAGCGTGTCGAACGTGGCAGCCTATCGTGGATCTATGAAGCATAAAAGTAGGCCTAGTGATGGGCAAAAAGGGACACTGTGCCCAGAATGGACGCACAGGACACCTGATCATGGGTTGGTTGATGTCCTCGCGCATAAATGGTCTGAGACAGTTGCTGAACGTCTCTTTGCCTCGGCAGATGTTCTTTCTGATGAGAAGCGGCGGTACTCAACGGAAGAGGGAATTGCTTTTGAGGCAAAGCCGACGAATGATGGGACGTGGCATGGCTACCCTATCCCTTGGGAAAAGGTTCCGGATGAAATCCGGAACAAATGGCTCAGTCAAGGGAAAGTGACGCGGAAGCAGATTAAGGCTTATTACTCATTTAGCGAGAATGATATTCATTGGGCAATGAGAGCAGGTGATTTGTGAGGAATGCGCAGGAAGATTTTGTCCGATTTGGGTCTCCGGATCGTTTCGAGATTGCACTGCGGTGGGTCACGGATTGTGAGCCGCGTTGTTCCCGCCCTTCAGATGGGGGGTGGTCTACCGGGGAGTTATGCCTGACTGTTTGTGGCCAGGTTCTAACACGACACAGACATCGCGATAGAGATCAGGATCAGGTGAGTTGGTACTTGCTTCCGCTCTTTGAGTGGCTAGCAAAAAATTGGGTTTCTCTTCTGCATGAGGAACGGTTTGCGTGGCTCGAAAATAGCGCTGTACCGGCGGCAACAGCAGCTTTTCTCCGTTTGAGGCGGTTGATTGGGGCCTCGGATGACGAGAGCCAAGCTGAATATGCAAAGGCCCGTGCTTGGTGGCAACGTCATGCGTTGCGTGCGGCTGATTCGAGTGCCCTTTACCCCGATATCTTCTTTCGCCGCTTCGAAGATAATATCGAAATCTCATGGACGGCACGCCAACCCGTTCACGCACCAGACGGGTTCCGTTTTGCATCAACTCCTGGAGTCGCCACTTTACCAGTACCGGATGTTGCCGGACCACTTTGGGAGGCGCTTGCGTGGGTTGGTGCCACCTTTGCCTTTCATAAAGACCTGACGGATGATGATCGCCAAGACCTCTCTCATTTAGAGCGTATAATTTCTGACCTCCGCGACGTGCCAATCTCTGAATTAGAGGCGGTATATTTGCCGCAGGGCCTGTCTTCACCGGTGCCACAAATCACACCTTCCTGGGGGGAGGGCGTGAAGATGACGGATGTGCCTGCTGTGGAGCGACTGAATGATGCGGTTCTAATGTTTGGAGGGGTTAGCCCTGACATTGATAGCCGTGATGCTGAGGCCCTCCTGGCGTTTTTGACGGCACATGCTGGGGGGGCAGAAGATGCTGCTCTGACAAAGTTAGTCGATACGCACGTCGGTGCTCCGGTAGCTGCGCCATATGATGAGGGGTATGATCTCGCAGAGGAACTGCTTGATGTGGTGTCTGATTCTAAGGGAGGGGATTTTATTGATGTCCGGGAGATTATCTCTGGACTCGGTATAGACATCAGAGAAGAGGGTCTTTCCACGGATACAATTCGTGGTGCGGCGGTTGCTGGGGAAAACTATGCTCCAGCTATTTTGATTAATACAACGAGCCAGTACAATAGGACAGAGGGAGGTAAGCGTTTTACGCTTGCTCATGAACTTTTCCACGTTCTTTACGATAGGTCCAGGGCGCGACGGGTTTCGCATACGAGCGGTCCGTGGGCACTTCCAGGTGTGGAAAAGCGAGCGAACGCCTTTGCCGCGATGCTGTTAATGCCGCGTTCATTCGTGCTTAGGGCGATTGGTGGTTCGCAACCAAGCGTGGAGAAGTTGAGTCTGGTGGCCCAGCACCTCCAGGTTGGTGTGTCCGCTTTGATTGAGCATCTCTATAACATCAATGCTATTGACGAAGTAACACGCGGGAGACTGAGGGGCGAAACTGGGCGGTCTCCTGCCTAATCTTACTCCGGTGGGGCGGTATGGGTGTCTTCGATACCTTCGGAGAAGGCGATTTTGCAGGGCAGGGTTCCCGCCCAGACCGGTCGGTCATAATCATCCGGGTCGTCCACCGGGCCGCCAGAACGGGCCTTGGCCGAGGCTTCAGCAATCGGGAAGGCGAGGATCATGGTGCCGCGCAGTTCGGCCTCCGATGGGGTGCGGATTTGTTCCCAGCGCCCAGAGGACAGACGTTCGACGCTCTGTTTCAAGGCGGCCATGCGTTCCGTTGGGTCGGTGACGAGACGGGCGTAGCCATAAATCACCACCG
>JAFGWD010000266.1 GCA_016937315.1 Rhodospirillaceae bacterium | reverse complement strand
GACAGCGGGGCCGGATGGGATGTGACTCACAACGGCAGTGACCGGGCAGCGGAAGCCCGTTTCGCCGTTATCCGCGCCTATGCCAAAACCCAAAGCTGGCAATTCTCCCTGATCACCGTCCCCAGTGAAGGCACCACAGTCACCTTGCACCGTGACCGCACGTAACATGGGAACCAATCAGCTGATTGGCACACCTTGGGTCGTCGAATAAGCAAAGTGCACGACTTCCTCTGGACGAATGACTGCCCGCGCCGCATGCGCTGCCGCAGCGGCTTCTGCAAAGCCAATCAAAATCAGCTTCAACTTACCGGGATACATGGCGATATCGCCCACTGCGAAAATACCAGGAACCGATGTCGCCGCCGTCGCCGGATCAATGGCAATCGCCGCACCATCCATGTCCAATCCCCAATCGGAGATCGGCCCCAAATTGGCAGCAAGACCAAAAAACGGCAACAATACATCGGCGGCAATGTCACGGGTATTCCCCTGCAAATCCGCGACGGTTACCGTGGACAACTGCCCATCCACACCCTCAATCGCCTTCAACTGATACGGCACCACCAATTCCACCACGCCTTCCGCTGACAACATTGCCAGCTTGGCTTCACTGTCCGGGGCAGCCCGGAACTTGGCACGGCGATGCACCACAAAAACCTTGTCCGCGACATCAGCCAACGACAAAGCCCAATCCACGGCGGAATCACCACCGCCCGCAATCACCACGCGCTTACCGCGAAAATCATCGCGCCGCCGCACCATGTAAAACACGCTACGCCCCTCGAACTCGGACAATCGCTTCAAGGGCGGGCGATTGGGACCAAACGCCCCAGACCCAGCGGCAATAATCACCGCGCCCGCATCAATGGTCACTCCGGCAGAGGTCGTGACCAACCAGCGTCCCGTCACATCATCGCGGGATAACGCCTCGACCCGCTGATTTTGATGATAAACGGGTTGGAACGGTGCCGCCTGTTCCGCCAAGCGGTCGATCAAATCCTGGCCGGAAATCGCCGGATGCGCCGGAATATCGTAAATCGGCTTTTCTGGATACAGCGCGGCACACTGTCCGCCAATGGCTTCCAGAGCATCAACAACATGGCAGGACAGTTTCGCCATACCACATTCAAAAACAGAGAACAGGCCGACTGGCCCGGCGCCGATCACCACGACATCGGTGCTGTGCTGTGGATAAGTCATGACGAATTCCGCTCCTCAAGATCTGATTTTTGTGCACTGTGCGACGATTACGGCTCCTTGGCAACCCGATCCAACTGGCGACGATTGCCCTTCCTCGCACAGACGGGTACAAATGAAGCATGATGACAACGCAAGACACCGCCCCACCCTGTCCACACGTTGCCGGTCCCGATGATTGGGAGTGGCGGTTCACCCTTGGCTCCCCCGAGGACACCGCAACTTTGGCGGAACATGTCGGCGACCTCACCGATGCAGGCGATGTCCTCGCCCTATGGGGAGATTTAGGGGTTGGCAAATCTGCCTTCGCCCGCGCCCTGATCCGCGCACAAACCTCAGCAGAAGAAGACGTCCCCAGCCCCACCTTCACCTTGGTCCAAATTTATGAACCAACTGCGGACGCACCCATTTGGCATTTCGATCTTTATCGCCTGAATGGACCCGAAGATATTTGGGAACTCGGCTTTGACGATGCCCTGGAAGATGCTGTTTCTTTGATTGAATGGCCGGAACGCTTGGGGCGGCAACTGCCCTTGCGTCGCCTCGACGTGGAGCTTGTCTTTGCACCCGAGATCAGCCCCACGGCACGCCATATTCGCCTGATCGGACGCGGCCCCGACTGGGCTCGCCGCGTTGAGCGCCTGAGCCTCGAACGTGGAGAAACCTCAGGTGACTGAAACAAACCGCGCCGAAGCCCGAACCGCCTTTCTGTGCCAATGCGGGTGGCGCGATGCTGTGGTTTCGCCACTGGCCGCCGATGCCTCGTTCCGCAGCTATCACCGCGTGCAACGCGGCAACGACCGTGCCGTATTGATGGATGCGCCACCCCCATTAGAGGATGTGCGCCCGTTTCGCGCCATTGACCGACACCTGGTTTCCTTAGGATTCAGCGCCCCAAAGATTTTCGCCGAAGATATCGAAACCGGCTTTCTCTTGCTGGAGGATTTCGGCGACGGCACCTTCACCCGCCTTCTGTCCAACGGCGAGAACGAGGCTGATCTCTACGACCTCGCCATTGATGTCTTAATTGCTCTGCACCGCGCCGAAAACGCGGCAACAGACCCAGAAGACATGCCGCTGCCGGTTTATGACACCACACGCTACATGGCAGAGATCGCCTTACTTGCCGACTGGTTTTTGCCCGCCGTTGACTTGACTCTCACCGACGACGCACGCGCCGCCTATGACAAGGCCTGGGCCTCCGCCTTAACCGCCCTCACCACACATCCGCAAACCCTGGTGCTGCGGGATTTTCACGTCGACAACCTGATGCGTCTGAAGGACCGAACGGGCATTGCCGCCTGCGGACTCTTGGATTTTCAAGACGCGGTACGCGGTCCCGTTGCCTATGACCTGATGTCTCTGCTAGAAGACGCCCGCCGCACCATCGCACCCGACCTCGCCGCCCGTGGTCGAGCCCGATATTTGGCCGCTTTTCCCGAGCTTAACCGCACCGCGTTCGATGCCGCCTGGGCCGTGCTGGCCGCACAGCGCCATGCCAAGGTCATCGGCATTTTCACCCGATTGTATCTACGCGACGGCAAACCCCAATACTTGGGCCACATCCCCCGCGTCTGGCGCTTGCTGGAATCCGCTGTTACGCATCCGGCCCTAGCCCCCGTGGCAGAATGGTTTGCCACCTGTGTTCCCAAGGCCTGCCGCAGGAGCCCACCGTGTCCACCCCGCGCTTAAACCTTTTGAACAATCCCGCCTGCCCGCGCCCTG
>JAFGWD010000265.1 GCA_016937315.1 Rhodospirillaceae bacterium | reverse complement strand
GGGACTCTGACCGAAATCGTGGCAGAAGAAGGGGCCGAAGTTGAGGTGGGTGCCTTGCTGGCGCGGTTGGGCGATGCGGGGGCACAACCCGCTGTGACACCGGTAGCACCGGCAGCATCGGCTCCCGTAGCCTCTGCGGCACCTGTTTCGGCTCCGGCATCCGTGGCTTCGTCGCAGGGTGATGACCTCGCCCCGGCGGTGCGGAAGTTGGTCATAGAAAATGGGTTGGATCCGGCCATTATCCCGGCCTCGGGCAAGGGGGGGCGTTTGACCAAGGAAGATGTTATCAACGTCCTGGACGGTCGAACACGGATGATGGCCGGTGCGGCTGCGGCACAGCCGTTGTCGGTTTCTCCGGCTCCTGCCATGGCAGTTCCGGCACGTCTTGATCCGCGTGAGGAGCGCGTTAAAATGACCCGCTTGCGTCGCCGGGTCGCCGAACGTTTGAAAGGGGCCCAGAATACTGCCGCAATCCTGACCACTTTTAACGAGGTGGACATGACGGCGATTCTGGATATGCGCCAACAGTACAAGGACGCCTTCGAAAAGAAACACGGGACTCGGTTAGGGTTCATGTCGTTCTTTATTAAGGCGTGCGTTGCTGCGTTGAAGGATATTCCGGCCGTTAATGCCGAGATCTCTGGCGATGAGATCATCTTTAAGAACTATTATGACATCGGGGTCGCGGTCGGTACACCTCAAGGACTGGTGGTTCCTGTGGTGCGTGATTGTGATGTGAAGTCCTTCGCACAGATTGAAAAAGAAATCGCGGGTTACGGCAAAAAGGCCCGTGAAGGCAAAATGACCATGGAAGATATGACCGGCGGGACCTTTACGGTTTCCAATGGCGGTGTTTATGGATCTTTGATGTCAACGCCGATTCTGAACCCGCCGCAATCTGGCATCCTGGGCATGCACAAAACCATCCAGCGTGCCATAGTGATGCCTGATGGATCGATTCAGGCGCGGCCGATGATGTATCTGGCGCTGTCTTACGATCACCGCATCATTGACGGTGGTGAGGCAGTGACCTTCCTGGTCAAGGTTAAGGAAGCCTTGGAAGACCCGGCGCGTTTGGTTCTGGGGGTTTAAGGCGATGGCAAAGGAAACCAAAGACATGGCAGCCGCATATGATGTGGTGGTGATTGGTGGTGGCCCCGGCGGTTATGTCTGTGCGATTCGTGCGGCGCAGTTGGGGCTGACCGTGGCGTGTGTGGAAAAACGCGGCGCTTTGGGCGGGACATGTCTGAACGTCGGGTGTATCCCGTCAAAGGTCTTGTTGCAGTCGTCGCATCATTATCACACCGTGAAGGAAGGCCTTGCCGAGCATGGTGTTAAGGTCTCAGGCGTCGAACTGGACCTGCCTGCAATGATGCTGCGTAAGGACAAGGTTGTTGGTGATTTCACCAAAGGCGTGGAATTCTTGTTCAAAAAGAACAAGGTCACCTACATCAAAGGGACCGCGAAGCTTACCGGGGCCACGACGATTGATGTCGATGGGGCCGACGGGGTGATGCAGTTGACGGCGAAAAATGTTGTGATCGCCACCGGCTCGGTGTCGGCGCCGTTGCCGGGTGTGGAGGTCGATGAAACCGCCATTGTGTCTTCGACCGGTGCACTGGCGTTGCCCAAGGTTCCGAAAACCATGGTGGTGATTGGGGCTGGGGTGATTGGCCTTGAATTGGGTTCGGTGTGGGCGCGTCTTGGTGCTGAAGTCACTGTGGTCGAATTCTTGGACAAAATCCTGCCGCCGTTTGACGATGACGTGTCCAAGCAAATGCAGCGCATTCTGGAACGTCAGGGGATGTCTTTTAAGCTGGGGCACAAGGTTGCTGCGGTGGCCAAAGGCAAGAGCGGTTGCACGGTGAAGGTTGAGCCGGTCAAGGGTGGCGACGCGGCGGAAATTTCTGCCGATGTGGTGTTGGTGGCGATTGGCCGCCGTCCTTACACGGAAGGTTTGGGGCTGGAGGCTGCGGGGGTTGCGGTTTCCGATCGTGGCTTTATCCCGGTGGACGCCCATGGACGGACCAACGTGGCCGGGGTGTATGCCCTTGGCGACGTAGTGGGGGGCTTGATGCTGGCCCATAAGGCCGAGGAAGAAGGCGTTGCGGTGGCGGAAACTCTGGCCGGACAGGCCGGTCATGTGAACCACGCGGTAATCCCGTCAGTGGTCTATACCCATCCTGAAGTCGCTTCGGTTGGTAAAACCGAACGCGAGTTGAAGGACGAGGGCATTGTGTATTCCGTCGGAAAATTCCCCTTCATGGCGAATTCGCGGGCCAAGGCCAACGGGGAGTCTTTGGGTTTTGTGAAAGTTCTGGCGGACAAGCGGACGGACCGCGTGTTGGGGGCACATTTGATTGGCCCTGGCGCGGGTGAGTTGATTGCCGAAGTGGCGATGGCTATGGAGTTCGGTGCCTCCGCCGAGGATATCGCACGGACCTGTCACGCGCATCCGTCACTATCCGAGGCCGTGAAGGAAGCGGCCATGGATGTGGGGAAACGTGCCATTCACATATGATGTAAAAAGAAAGCCGGGGGCCTGGCTCCCGGTTTTTCGGTGCCGTGCGGCGTGGCTGTGTTGTCCTTGTAATGAGCCTCACATGGCGAGAGCGTTGGTGCGTGTGGTCGCGGTTCCAAAGGATGTGAACGTTTCCATATGGGCACGCAATTCGTCGTCGCTTAGGCGTCTTTGTTCAATCACGCCGATCCACCCCAACCCGTCATAGGCTTCATAGCCAATGGTTTTGGCGAAGGCAATCAAGCGTCCGTCCTTGGTGATGATGGTGCCTTTGTTTTGGTTGTTCGCATCAAATACACATGGCTGGTAAAGACCTTGTCCATCTGATGCGGCGATGACCCGATGCTGCGCATCCAGCAAAAGAACGCGGGTACGGCTCCATTCTTCGACGGTAAGGTTGGGTTCATCACAGACGATACTGTGGGATTGTGCGCCCCAATCAAAAAACACGCCTAAGGCTCCGAGCACTTTACCGTTGATGTCGCCGCCCTCGCGGACCGCCGCAGCGTACAAGGCGACGGGGGAATGGTCGTGGGCCGGGTCGGTGAAAATGTCATCGACGATGTAGTCATCGCCGCTGTTCGTGGCGATGGCCTTTCTAAACCAGGGGGTGGTGGCGTAGGTGTTGTTCATAATCTCGGGGAAGCGGTTGCGTTGAGACGCGGCGATGACGTTGCCTTGCAAATCGACCAGAACCAAGTCCAGGTACACAGAATAAAATTGGTTGATAACGGCCAAGCGTTCGCAGGCGCGGTCCGTACGATCTGTCGTGTGGTCTTCTAAGGCTCGCCAGAAGGCTTCGTCGGTGGCCCACCAGCGCACATCGGCAGTGCGTTCATAAAGATTACGAACAATCAATTGCACCAAGGTCTGCGCCATGTCCACGATCCGCGTTCCCTCCAGGTCCTTAACCAGAGTGTCGCTGATGTCCAAGCCTTGTTTGATGCGGTTCAAAACGACAGAACGCATTTCTTCGGAGTTGCTGGCAGACTGCCTTGCTAGGGTTTTGACCTCGGAGGCGACCACAGTAAAACCGCGTCCTGCGTCTCCCGCACGTGCGGCTTCAATGGTCGCGTTTAAGGCTAAAAGCTGTGTTTGATGGGCTATGGCCTCACTGCTTTTGGCAAATCCTTGGACGTCTCTTTGGGTGGTGCTCATGATCAATCGCATGCGGCGTGGCATAGTGCCTCTTTCCCTTTTTTCCGTAATGGTCCAAATGGCGGTGTCTTGATGTGCGTTACTTCCCCCTTCTTTTGGGTGGGGAGCGCAAGCAAAAAGTGCGCCATTTTTTTTCTGTAAAGCGGAAAAGAATTGATATTGATTATCAGTGCATTGATGATCTTGGCTGGGACAGGTATAGACGGGCGTTATTAAAAATGCACCAATTTTGTGCATACAAAGAATTCAGATTAAAACTAAGGCATTCCGGTGATTCTTGTGGGTGTGTATCCGTCCCATGCGGGTGGGAGGTAAAATCCGCGTAAAGATTCTGCGGGATCTTTAGCTGCCTTGTTTTCGTGTACGGAGCACTCTTGGGTAAGGTCCATCGCCTGGGAGGCCGCGCCGATGTCTGTCGGTTCGTTTCAATTTGTTTTGTTCGTCACGGGGATCTTGCTGAATGTTGTTGCCTCGGCGATGGCCGTCCCGGCGATCGTGGATTATTTCGATGGCAATCCAGATTGGCAGGTGTTTCTGGCTTCTATGTCGGTGACGTTCTATGTCGGTCTGTCCTTAATGGAAGCCAATCGCGGTGCACCGAAGCATTTTTCCATTCGTACCGGTTTTTTGCTGACAGTTGTCGGCTGGTTGGCGGTGACGGTATTTGCGGCTTTACCCTTGGCTTTTTGTTCCATAGGAATCAGCTTCACGGATGCTTTTTTCGAAGCCATGTCGGGGTTAACGACGTCCGGTTCGACGATTCTGGTCGGTTTGGACACGATGGCGCCGGGGCTATTGCTATGGCGATCGATGCTGCAAGGAATTGGCGGTTTGGGAATCATTGCCATGGCGATGATCATGATGCCGTTCTTACGGGTCGGCGGCATGCAATTGTTCCATTCCGAATCCTCCGATATTTCGGAGCGTCCGGTGCCACGGACTTTTCATGTTGTTGGCCTGACGGCTTTGGTTTACGTGGGGCTGATCGTTGTGTGTGCGGTGCTGTTGGTGGTCGCAGGGATGACGCCGTTTGATGCGATTAACCATGCGATGGCGGCGGTTGCTACCGGCGGGTTCTCTACCAAAGATGCCTCGGTCGGCTTTTATAATTCCGTGCCGATCGAAGCGGTTCTGATGGTTTTCATGACGATGGGAGCACTTCCCTTGGTGTTTTATGCTCGCCTTTTTATGGATTGGCGTAGGGTTTTGCTGCGTGAACGCCAAGTGCCAATGTTTTTGCTGGTTCTGAGTTTAGCTGTTGCCGGTACCTCTGTGCTACGTTGGAAAACCGGCGGCGTGCCGTTTGGCGCGGCTGTGCGTGATTCTGCATTTAATGTGGTTTCGATTCTGACCGATACCGGGTTTGCCACCACCGATTATAGCCGTTGGGGGGCATGGGCGATTGCCGTGTTCATGCTCTTGATGTTCGTTGGTGGGTGTGCAGGGTCGACGGCGGGTGCGATAAAAATCTTTCGCTGGCAAATCCTGTTTCGCAGCATGACCTATCAGATGCGGCGTGCCTTGTCGCCACACCGGGTAACCGTGGTGCGCCATGATGGTCACGCGTTGGATAACGAAACCATAGGTTCGGTGCGTAATTTCTTTTTCATGTACCTTCTAACATGGGCGGGGTTTTCCACAGCGTGTATGATTTCAGGCTTGGATTACCTGTCATCCACCAGTGCTGTTGCACAGGCGATGGCCAATGCGGGACCGGGCTTGGGCCCGTTGGTTGGCCCTGCGACGACCTTTCGAGACGTTCCCGACGCAGCGAAATGGTTGCTTGCTGTTGCGATGCTGCTGGGACGACTGGAATTGATGACTGTTTATGTGTTGCTGAGCATAGGGTTCTGGCGGGATTAATGCGGCGTCTTGGTTTGCCATGAGGAGAAAACCAGAATGGCCGAGGATGAGGTGCCTCTGATTCGTGTCGCGCCACCGTTTTGGCAACGGTTGGTTCCTTATGTTTGGGGAATGGTGGCGGTAACGGCGGCGGGTGGCATTGCTTATGGCCTGGAAAAGGTTCTGCCTCTCCCCAACCTTTCTCTGGTTTTCTTGTCGGCGGTGCTGTTGGTGGCGATGCGTTTTGGGGCGTTGCCAGCGATCTATGCGGGTGTGTTGAGCAGTGCCGTCTATAATTTCTTTTTTACCCCCCCATATTTTACTTTTTTCGTTGATCATGAGGGCGACAGCCTGACGCTCGCGTTTTTTCTTTTGGTTGCGGCGCTGACCGGAAATTTGACGGGCTGGGTGCGTGGACAGTTGATTGCAGCCCAGCATGTGGCGCAAAGGACGGCCGTGCTTTATGATTTTAGCAGTAAGGTTGCTGCCGCGTCTGGCCTGGAGGATGTGGTTGGTGCTGTGTGTGGCCATGTTGCGGCGACCTTGGGTGCATCGTCTCTGGTCTTATTGCCGCAGGCCAATGATGTGGAAGCCTTGCAGGTTGCAGCCGGTGCGGCGTCATGGGGGGCGCTTTCTTCTTTGGAACGCACGGCAGCAGAATGTGCCTGGCGCAGGGGTCATCCGGCAGGACATGCGACACGCGTTTTCCCCGATTCTGAGCATTTGTTCATGCCATTGAAGACTGCACGAGGCCGGGTTGGGGTGCTGGGCGTAGCGTTTGCGGGGGCGGCGAGAGGAATCACCGTAGACCAAGAGGATGTGTTGCGTACCGTTGCCGATCAGGCGGCGGTGGCGATTGAGCGTGTTCAACTTGCGACAGCGGCCGAGGATTCTCGTCTGCTCTCTGAAACCGAAACGTTGCGTGCCGCTCTGTTGTCTTCCATATCGCATGATCTGCGAACCCCTCTGGTCTCGGTGATTGGTTCGGCGACCACATTGTCAATGGTTGGGGATGTGATCTCTGCGGAGGAACGTGCCGATC
This sequence comes from Rhodospirillaceae bacterium, assembly GCA_016937315.1. Lineage (GTDB taxonomy): Bacteria > Pseudomonadota > Alphaproteobacteria > Rhodospirillales > Rhodospirillaceae > Oleispirillum. Next base: position 1,366 of record JAFGWD010000265.1, on the reverse strand, counting down.
TGGTGCACACCATTCTGGATGAAGCCAGCCGTCTGAACCGCTTCGTACAAAATCTTTTGGACATGACACGGTTGAGCTACGGCGGTTTGTTGCCTCGGCGGGATTGGGTAGATCTGAGGGATGTGATTGGACATGCTGTGTCGGCGTCGCGCGACTTGCTTGCGCCGTTCAGTTTGCGGGTTGCGGTGGATGAGGCGATGCCGCTGGTGTTTCTTGATCCCGTGCTGATGGAGCAAGTGTTCGTCAACATCCTTGATAATGCGGCGAAGTATTCACCGCCGGGTGGACGTATCACAATCAATGCGGTGCGTTCTGACGACACAGTGGTCATTCGTATTGCTGATCAGGGAAGCGGCATTTCTTCCGAAGACCGGGAACGAGTTTTCGATATGTTCTATCGGGTTCGGGCGGGAGACTCGCAGGTTGCGGGAACGGGTCTTGGTCTTGCCATTTGTCGTGGGCTGGTGGAAGCCCACGGCGGCACGATCCGTGCGGATGAAGCGTTTGGAGGCGTTGGGGCCGAAGTTGTCGTGGTTTTGCCGTTGGCGCCACCGCCACCGGAGGACGACGATGGTGGTGAAGGAAACGCATGATGACTGAATCCGTGCGTCAGCACATCTTGGTGGTGGACGATGAATCGCAGATTCGCAAATTCCTACGCATCAGCTTGTTTGCACATGGTTATGCGGTGATCGAGGCCTCGCGTGGCGAGGACGCGATCCGTAAACTGGCCGAGGAAAAGCCGGACCTTGTGGTTCTGGATCTCGGTTTGCCGGATATGGACGGCCAGATGGTGATCCGACGTATCCGTGAGTGGTCGTCCGTGCCGATTCTGGTGTTGTCTGTGCGTGCCGATGAAACCGACAAGGTGGAAGCACTGGAACATGGCGCCAACGATTATGTGAGTAAGCCGTTCGGCATTGCCGAGTTGGTGGCCCGGGTGCGGGTGTTGCTACGTGGGCGTGATGCGGCGTCAGCGTCTGGTGAGGCTGGTTATGCGCGTGGTGGCTTGGTGGTGGATTATGCGGCGCGTCGGGTCGAGGTTGATGACAAGGAAGTTCGTTTGACCCGCAAGGAGTTCGATCTTTTGCGGTTACTGACTCGCAGTGTCGGTAAAGTGTTGACCCATGATGTTCTGCTGCGTGAAGTGTGGGGTGCGGCGCATGTGACGGAAACCCATTACCTCAGAGTGCACATTGGGCATCTGCGCCAGAAATTGGGGGACGATCCCAATGCGCCGCGCTTCATTAGCACGGAGCCGGGGGTTGGCTATCGTCTGTCGGAGTAGCGATCTGTAGGGGCGGTGGATTTGCCGGATCAATCGGTTTTGTGGTCGCGGGGGTGCGCGGCGCCATGTACCGTTTTC
>JAFGWD010000264.1 GCA_016937315.1 Rhodospirillaceae bacterium | reverse complement strand
GTCTTGGCTTGGCCGATCGTGGGCATCATCGTCCCGGTCAGTTGTCCGGGGGGCAACAGCAACGGGTATCCATTGCCCGTGCTTTGGTCAATGACCCGCCAGTGATTTTGGCCGACGAGCCAACCGGAGCCTTGGACAGCCAAAGTGGCATTGATCTCTTGGCGCTTCTTGACGACCTTCATGCCGAGGGCCGGACGATTTTGATGGTGACCCATGATCCCAACGTCGCCGCTCGTGCCGATCGCATCATTCATATCCAGGACGGACGAGTGGTTTCTGACGTCGTGAAGTCGGAACGGCGGCCTGTGGTGGTGCGGCAGGGGACGACCGTAGTGGCGGAAACGGATTGGGTGGGGAATCTGACGGAAGCCGTGAAAATGGCTCTGCGATCTTTGAAAGCCAATCCTTTCCGTACGGCATTGACGTTGTTGGGTGTGGTGATTGGCGTCGCTTCGGTGGTGGCGATGCTGGCGATTGGCTCGGGCAGTCAACGCGCCGTGATGGAACGAATCCGCGCCATGGGGACCAATTTGTTGTTGGTGCGTCCCGGTGCGCCGGGGACTCACCGTGGCGATGTGATGACGTTGAAGGGGGCTGATGCCGACGCGTTACGCTTTTTGCCGGGGGTTGATGTTGTGGCACCTGAACGGACCGCATCCCTGACCATCCGATATGGAAGCATCGACCACAAGGCGGAGGTCCGGGGAACCTGGGCTGGATTTGCCCGTGCCCGTGACTGGGCGGTGACAGAGGGGATCTTCTTTACCGAAGACGATGTCCATAGTTACGCCGCTGTCGTGGTTTTGGGACGTACCGTTGCTCACCACTTGTTTGGGGAGGCCGAGGCGGTTGGCCAGTATGTGATGCTGCGTAACGTGCCATTCCTGGTGGTTGGGGTCTTGGAGGCAAAGGGTGCTACCACCTATGGCACCGATATGGACGACATGGTGGCGGTGCCGTTGACCACCGGCTTATCACGTCTGTTTGGGCGGGATCATTTGAGCGCGATTATGGTTCGGGTCGATGATGTGCGGGTCATTGGAGAGGTGCAAAAAGCTCTACGCGCAACACTCTTGGAACGTCACGGTGGGGTTGAGGACTTTCAGACTCGCAACACGGCGGCGATTTTGAAGGCAGCTGAGAACACGCAAAACAGTTTGACCGTGTTGTTGGGGACGGTGGCGTTGATTTCCCTTCTGGTCGGAGGAATCGGCGTTATGAACATCATGTTGGTTGGAGTCAGTGAACGCACCGGAGAAATTGGTATTCGTGTGGCAACGGGCGCACGGATGCGGGATATCTTGTTGCAGTTCAATACCGAGGCCGTGGTGGTTTGTGGCCTGGGTGGTCTGTTGGGGGTGGGGATTGGCTTGGCTTCGGCGATTGGTTGCCGTTTGGCTGGAATGCCGGTGGTGTTTTCCCCTTGGCCATCAGCGATGGCTTTTGCTTGCGCCTTTTTGACCGGGTTGGTTTTTGGGTATTTACCAGCCCGCAAGGCGGCGCGTTTGGACCCGGTTATGGCGTTGTCTTCGGAGTAAGCCCTCCTTTAGATGGGACGCATCCCCTCCCTAAAAAATGGCTATCATCAGGCCAGCACAAGAAACACGCGACATGCCCAATAAGCTGCCCTTGTCGGCCAGCAGTTCAGCCGTGGGGCCTTTGGGTCATCATTCCGACGGAGTGTGGTTGACAGTGTAAAATTTGTGATGTTATTACGTGCTGTGACGGTCCCCTTCGGGGGGTCCAAGGGAACCTGGTGTGAATCCGGGCCTGCCCCCGCATCTGTTCGCGTGAGGTGTTGCGCGAAGGGCTACCACTGGTGCCTCTCTTCGGAGGTGAGGCTAAAAAGGTGGGCAACCGCAAGGATGCGTGAGTCAGGAGACCTACCGTCACTGTTTACCGGCCCATTGGACGGGGTGTTCAATGGGGTCGGGAGACTTCGGTAACGATTCCCATCTATGGGGTTGGGACGTTGCTTGGAAGACCGAATGCGCGGGGTCGGCATGGTGGTGGCCGATTTCGCGGCGAAGGGGAGACAGGCGAAATCAAGAGGCATCCCTTTTGCCATAAGATACAGTGCAACATAACTTATTCCCCGGAGCATTCGTTGCCGGAGTGCGTCAGCCCTGCATGGAGTGGGAGTCAAATGGACCAAGAAGACCTGAAGCTCGCTGCGGACTTCCCCGCCGTCACCTATGACGGTTGGAAGAAGATCGTTGAAGACAAAGAAATGAAGGGGGCACCATTCGAAAAGAAGATGGTGAACAAGACACCGGAAGGTGTCGATATTCAGCCCTTGTATGTGGCTGAAAATTGGCCGTGGGCGGGTGATCCTTCTGGATTTCCCAGTTTTTTCCCATACACCCGTGGGGCTCAAGCGATTAAGCGGACCCGTGATGGTTGGGATATTCGCCAGGAATTTCGTGAGGCCGATCCCAAAAGCGCGAATCATGAAATCATTCATGATCTGTCGCGCGGTGTGACGTCGGTTTGCTTGCGACTGGATGAGGCGGCGCGTGTTGGTCTTGGCGCTGATGCGCCGGATGCAGGCGTCGGGGGCGTGTT
>JAFGWD010000263.1 GCA_016937315.1 Rhodospirillaceae bacterium | reverse complement strand
GTTCTTGGGCCGTAAACTGAAGGATGACGGGCAGGCCATTGATACCTTGGCTCGGGTGTACGCGGCGCAGCGTCAACGCGATGCCGAGGCTGAACGCACCCAAACCTATGCGCGCACACTGAAAGATGAGCAGCTCACCATGGACGACAACCTGCGCTATTACGCGGATACAGTGATCCGCACCGCAGAAGATTATGGTGAGGAAACGTTGACTCGGCAGAAAGATTTGCTGTCGGTGGAGCTGAAAAACTTGGGCTTGGAGGGGTTGCTGCCGTTTGTTGCACTTCACCTGCAACACGTCCTGACTTATCGTAAGGACAGCCGGGTCAGTCGTGCCAAATGGCTTGAGACGTGGAAGGCGCTTCCATGAACGCCTGCGTGAGGGGGGAGAGACGAGGAATGGTGAAGAAAAGGGTTCGGTTGATTGCGTTGTTGGTTGCTGCGACGACAATGCTGGGCGCATGCGCCACCACCAACGATGCAAACTTGTCTCCGGCCGAGAAAAAACTCCGCGAACAAGCGTCCACCTTTAACCAGACGATAGGGGAAGGGGCGATGGTTGGCTGTGTCGCGGGGGCGCTCCTCGGGCTTTTGGTGTCCAATAATCATAAAGGACAGGGCGCGGCGATGGGCTGTGCGGCGGGGGCTGCGGTGGGGGGCGCGGCCGGTTATGCGGTGGCAAGCCAGCAGGAATCCTATGCTAACGAGGAAGAGCGCCTGGATGCGATGATCACGGATGTTAAAACCGATAATCAGCGTTTGGCGGGGTTGATTGAAACCAGCCGGACGGTCATCGCCAGCGATAAGGCCGAGATTGCAAATCTGGACAAGAAAATTGCAGCGGGGAAGATCTCTGCGGATCAGGCGAAGCAAGAAATCGCCAAGGTCGATAGCAACATCAAATACTTGCAGCAAACCGTCGCCAATTTGAAAAAGCGCCAGGAGGATTATCAGGTGGCGCGTGATAAGGCAGCGGAAACCGCAAAAAAACAGCAGACTGCGGCGATGGACACGGAAATCACCACACTGAAAAAGCAGATTGCTATGTTGGAAGGCGATCTGGATGGGTTGATGGCGCGGCGTAAGGTTTCAAGGGTCGGATAAGGGGGCAAAACGGTGAGAATTTGGGGATTGGCCGCGTGTGTCGCGGCAACGGTGGCTTTGGGTGGATGTGCGACCCATGACGATCCGGCGAAGGGCGGTTTCTTCTCGGGGATCGTCAATCTTTCCGATGGCACCTATACCAAGCGCCAGCAGGATCGTCAGACGGCTTTGGAGAATGAACAGGACGCCAACCTGCAAAAGCAACGCGAACTGGATCGAACCAATGCGCAAAAAGACGCGATGGCCGCCCAACGTGCCCAGACCGAACGCCGTTATGCGGTGTTGGAGGGGGAAATCAAAGTCCTGAAGGCGAAATTAGTGAAAGCCAAGGGCAGCCATGCTGATTTGCAGCGTCAGGCGGATATTCTGAAGGCGAAGATCGACATGCTGCGGAATGATCCGGCTTCCAGCGAGGCGGAAAAAGCGGAGCGGTTGAAAGCCTTGCGTCAGGAAAAAGCAGATCTGGAAAACCAGATCGACCTTGCTATCGGCAAGTAAGGCATCGGCATCAGTTACCGACAGGACTCGTTGTGGACTGTTGGGCTGATGCCGTGTTCTTTCAGGAAGCGGAGGATATCCTCTGCCGCGATGGCATACCCGGCATTGCTTGCTTGATTGACCGAAACCTTGATGAACGTATTGATACCGACGACCCGGCCACAGGCATCGACCAGTGGCCCGCCGCTGTTGCCGCCAGAAATCGCTGCGCTATGGGCGATGGCGGGCAGGCGGCTGGATCGGTTTTGCACGGCCATTACGGTTCCTTGAGACAAAATCAGATCCGGCAGGCCGGTTGCGGTGCCGCGCATCAGGCGCTGGAATTGGATGTCGTTCTCCACCATTAGGGCGGGGAATCCGGCGGCGACCACGGGTTCCAACTCGGTCACCGTGGCGCTTAAGGCGAGAGTGGTTGTGGCCGGGGTGCCAGAGAGGCGCAACAGGGCATAATCTCTGGCCTGTAGGCCTTTCCCTGATTCTCGGGCGATGAGTGTTGCGGAACGCACGCCGCCAATTCCAGGCCCAAGGACGATCACTTTTGTCGATTTGGCGTTGGCGACAACGTGGGCGTTGGTGAGGATGGTGTCCGGCGTTACGAAAAAGCCGGAGCCGCCATCGCTTTCGGTGACGACCATGACCACGGCCTGTTTCAGTCGCGCGACCAAGGTGTCGCGGGGAAGCGACGTGACGGTGTTGCCGTTGATGGGGGTTGGGGTGGTTATGTCTTCGGTCAAGACCGTGCGGGCTGCGGTGGGGTCGGCACAGATGTCTCCGGCCAAGACGCCGTTCAAGCGGTCGAGACGGTTTTGCAATGCGGCACGCGTGCCCGTGTCGTCGGCATGAGCGGAGGCCGCGAGGGAAAGCAGACAGGTTGCTGTCAGAAAAAGACGTTTCATCGGGATCCCGCGTTCAACGGCTTGGCGATGGAATTCGCCGTGTCCGGGATGATACCTGAGGGATGCAAAGCACCCAAGATATTTGGATGACCTACCAATCGTATTGGTATTTTACAGTGAGGACGACGGTCATCGGGGCGTGGCCGAGAAGGCTGGGGCGTGGGGTCAGTCCATCGGCTTCACGGACCGCACGATAGGCGTCAGCGTCCAGGGTGGTGTCTCCCGATCCTTGGGTCAGAGCGATGTCGGTGAAGTGTCCGCGTGCATCAACGGTGATGCGGAACGTGGCATTACCGATTAAGCGACGGCGGTGTCCAATGGACATGCGGTGCATGTGCACGGTTTCGGACATTTGGTCCAAATACTGGATTAGGGCAGTGCGTCGGCGGTCGGCGGCATTGGGTTGTTGCGGCTCTACGGGGGCGGCCTGTTCCAGTGTAATCGGCGCCGCAAGGCTCACGTCCACATCGGCGTGAGACAATTCGATCACCATGGGCTGTGCGTCAGAGGTCGGCGCCGAGGCTGCGGGTAGACCGAAGGCAAAAAAATAGTGAACCGCGAGTGAGGTCGCGATGGCGATGGCCATGCGTTCATTGCCGGTCACGGTTTGTCCCCGGGATCTGTTGTGGGTTCGGCAGCAATCACCAGACGTTCGCCACCATTGTCCCGGATCAGGGTGACGGCCCGCATGAAGGCGTCAACC
>JAFGWD010000262.1 GCA_016937315.1 Rhodospirillaceae bacterium | reverse complement strand
GTCGCCTTGGCGACGAAGGGCACGGTGCGGGAGGCTCGCGGGTTGACTTCCAACAGGTAGACGTCTTCGCCCTTAATCGCGAACTGAATATTCATCAGGCCGACGACGTGGAGTTCCTTGGCCAAGATGCGGGTCTGGCGTTTCAGTTCGGTGATCATCTCATCCGACAACGAATAGGGCGGTAGAGAACAGGCGGAATCGCCAGAATGAATCCCGGCTTCTTCAATGTGCTGCATGATCCCCGCGACATAGACATCGGTGCCGTCGGCGATGGCATCGACATCGACTTCGATGGCGTCTTGTAGATAGCTGTCGATCAGGACCGGACTGTCGCCGGTAACCTTCACCGCCGAGGTCATGTATTCGTTCAGGCCCGCCTCGTTATAGACGATTCGCATGGCGCGACCACCCAGAACGTAAGAGGGACGAATCACCACCGGATAACCGATTCTCGCGGCCACTGCACGGGCCTCATCGACTGACCGTGCGGTGCCGTTGACCGGCTGTTTCAACCCGGTCTTTTCCAAAAGGTCGTGGAAGCGTTCGCGGTCTTCGGCAACGTCAATGGCGTCAGGAGAGGTGCCGAGGATCGGAATCTTGGCGTTTTCCAGGGCTTGGGATAGCTTCAGAGGCGTTTGCCCCCCCAACTGCACGATGACGCCTTTCAGGTAGCCCTTGGACTGTTCCGTGCGGGCAATGGCGATGACGTCTTCTTCGGTCAGGGGTTCGAAATACAGGCGGTCCGAGGTGTCGACGTCGGTGGAGACGGTTTCCGGGTTGCAGTTGACCATGATGGTTTCATAGCCGACATCCGATAGAGCAAAAGCCGCGTGGACACAGCAATAGTCGAACTCAATGCCCTGACCAATGCGGTTGGGGCCACCGCCAAGGATCATCACCTTGGTGCGTTCTGTGGGGTTGGCTTCGCATTCTGCTGGGGCAAGGCCGGAGCCTTCATAGCAGGAATACATGTAGGGCGTGTTGGACGGAAATTCGGCGGCACAGGTGTCGATACGCTTGAACACCGGGTGCACGTTCAAAATATCGCGGCGGAAGACCACTTCCTTTTTGGTGCGGCGGGTCAGTTCCATCAGTCGTGCGTCAGAGAATCCCATGGCCTTGATGCGCTGCATGTCTTGCGCGTCGGTGGGCAGCCCGTTCTTCCGCAGGCCAGCCTCGGCTTCGACGATGGCCTGGACTTGTTCCAGAAACCATGGGTCGTAGGCGCAGGCTTGGTGGATCTCGGCAACGGTCAGCCCGTGGCGGAAAGCCTGTGCAATGGTCAGCAAGCGATCCGGCGCGGGGATCGATAAGGCCTTCATGACCGCGTCGCGGGTGGTGCTGGCGGAGTCCGGGTCGATGCCCGCAATCTCCACTTCGTTCAGCCCGGTCAGCCCGGTTTCCATGCTACGCAAGCCTTTTTGCAGGCTTTCGGCGAAGGTGCGGCCGATTGCCATGGCCTCGCCAACCGATTTCATGGACGTGGTGAGGAGGGCTTCCGCATCGGGGAACTTTTCGAAGGTGAAGCGCGGAATCTTGGTGACCACGTAATCAATCGTCGGTTCGAACGACGCGGGCGTGCAGCCGGTGATGTCGTTCATCAGTTCATCAAGGGTGTAGCCGATGGCCAGTTTGGCTGCGACCTTGGCGATGGGAAAGCCGGTGGCCTTGGATGCCAGAGCCGAAGACCGGGACACGCGCGGGTTCATCTCGATGATCACCATGCGCCCGTCTTTTGGATTGATGGCGAATTGTACGTTGGACCCGCCGGTGTCCACCCCGATCTCGCGCAGGCACGCGATTGAGGCGTTCCGCATGATCTGGAACTCTTTGTCGGTCAGGGTCAGCGCCGGTGCAACCGTCACGGAGTCGCCGGTGTGCACGCCCATCGGGTCGATGTTCTCAATGGAGCAGATGATGATGCAGTTATCGGCGCGGTCACGCACCACTTCCATCTCGAATTCTTTCCAGCCGAGGACCGATTCCTCGACCAGAATTTCATGCACCGGCGATGCGGCGAGTCCCGATCGCACAATGGTTTCAAATTCGGTCAGATTGTAGGCGATGCCGCCTCCCAAGCCTCCCAATGTGAAGCTGGGGCGGATGATCAGCGGCAGGCCGATTTCGGTCATGGCCTGGCGAGCGTCGTCCATGCTGCGGCAGAGGTTGCTTTTCGGCGATGTCAGGCCGATTTTGTCCATGGCTTCGCGGAACAACTGGCGGTCTTCCGCCTTGGCGATAACATCGCGTTTTGCTGCGATCATTTCGACGCCCAAACGCTCCAACACGCCGCTGTCGGCCAGCGCCATGGCGGCGTTCAACGCGGTTTGTCCGCCCATGGTCGGCAGCAAAGCGTCGGGGCGTTCTTTTTCCAGGATGCGGGTCAGGATTTCCGGCGTGATCGGTTCGATGTAGGTGACATCTGCGGTTTCCGGGTCAGTCATGATGGTTGCCGGATTGGAATTCACCAGGATGACCTTGTACCCCTCGTCGCGCAACGCCTTGCAGGCTTGTGCGCCGGAGTAATCGAACTCACAGGCTTGGCCGATAACAATCGGGCCAGCGCCGATGACGAGGATGCTTTTGATGTCCGTACGTTTTGGCATGTTTCGATCTGGGTCCGGGGTTTTGATTGTTTTCGCGAAGTTAAGGTGCGGTCGCTTAGCGATGCTGGGCGATCATGTCCATGAAACGCGAGAACAAATAATGACTGTCAGTCGGTCCTGGTGACGCTTCGGGGTGGTATTGCACCGAGAATGCGGGCTTGTCCGTGGCGGCCACACCTTCTACCGAGTCGTCGAAAAGGGAGCGGTGGGTGATTTTGACCCGTTCGGGCAAACTTGCTTCGTCAACCACGAAGCCGTGATTTTGGCTGGTGATTTCCACTTTTCCAGTAGCCAAGTCCTTGACCGGGTGGTTGGCACCACGGTGGCCGGTTGGCATTTTGTGCGTTGTCATCCCCAGAGCGCGGGCCAAAAGCTGGTGGCCCAGGCAAATGCCGAAGATGGGCATGTTTTGGGCGATCAAGTCTTGGATCACCGGCACGGCATATTTGCCAGTGGCCGCCGGGTCGCCGGGGCCATTGGACAGGAAAACACCATCCGGCTTATGACGCAGAATGTCTTCGGCCGTTGCGGTGGCCGGGACCACGGTGACTCGGCATCCCGCAGCGGCAAGACAACGCAGGATGTTGCGCTTTGCCCCATAATCGACGGCCACGACATGCCATGTTGGTTCGGTTTGGCGGCCATAACCCTGGCCCAGGGTCCACAGGGATTCGTCCCAGGAATAGGTCTGGCGGCAGGAAACCTCTTGCGCCAAATCCATTCCGGATAGTCCTGGCCACGCACAGGCTTGTGCTAACAGCGCGGGCAAGTCGAAGCTGCCGTCCAGGCTGTGTGCGATTACCCCATGGGGGGCACCGGATTCGCGAATGCGCCGGGTCAGGTGTCGGGTGTCGATGCCTGCGAGGCCGATCATTTGGTGGGAGATCAGCCACTCGTTCAAAGGCGCAACAGAGCGCCAGTTGGATGGCTGCGTGATATCGGTGCGCAGGATCAATCCACGGGCAAACGGAGTGGGGGACTCGATGTCCTCGGCATTGGTTCCGACGTTGCCGATGTGGGGGAAGGTGAAGGTGATAATTTGTCCAGCATACGAGGGATCGGTCAGAACTTCCTGATATCCCGTCATCGCGGTGTTGAAAACCACTTCGCCGACCGCAGCGCCTTCGACGCCGAGTCCCTTTCCCCAAAGCAGGGTGCCATCATTCAGAACCACCACCCCGGTTGCTCCGGCGGGGCGCGGAAACGCGCCGAAGTCCGGGGCGAGCGAGACCGCATCGGTGGGCGCTGTTCTGCTCATCGACTCATCCATCCTTCCTGTCATCATGTGGGAGCATGTCAAACCGCCGTTACCTAAGCCAAGCGAGAGGCGACGTCAAGGATTCCCTGGAATTTATGAAGTGTCAACGAAATCAGACTATTAGATGTGGACGAAGGATTTGAAAAACAAGTCGTTATGAGCTAGGGTCTGGACTCCCGTTTCGGTGCCCCGGCGCTGAAGGTGAGGGAGGGGGTTTCGGGGGAAATTCCTGGTTTTATGTGGGCACAGTCAAGGGCGAGGCAAACATCGTGTCTCTTCGAATCGCATTAAATGAATCCTTGAAGCAGGCGATGCGGGGTCGCGAAGAATTGGCGACGTCAGTTCTCCGTCTGATTCTTGCGGCACTGAAGGATCGGGACATTGCTGAACGTGGCAAGGGCCGTGAGGGCGGGCTGTCCGATGAGGAAATCGTCGGTTTGCTGCAATCCATGGTCAAGCAGCGTCGCGAAAGCATCAAAATGTACGAGCAAGGTCACCGCCCAGAATTGGCCGGGAAGGAAGCCTCTGAAATCGAGATCATCGAAGGATTCCTGCCGCGTCAAATGGGCGATGACGAAATCCGTGCTGTGGTTGAGTCCACCATTGCTGAGGTTGAAGCCACGGCCTTGAAGGATATCGGCAAAGTGATGGCGATCCTGCGGGAACGGCACCCCGGAACCATGGATTTTGCCAAGGCTTCGGCGGTGGCTAAGGCCGCTTTGTCGGCGTAAGCGACTGGAAAAGGGTTTTCCTGAATCCCAATCGACCCAAGGGGTTTCCTTTGGTGCGGGGCGGTGTCGTGCCCTGGCTTGTTTTGGCGTAAGGGGCGGGAATGTCGCTGCCACGGGGATTTCTGGACGAGTTGCGAGCGCGGGTATCAATCGTCGATATCGTGGCGCGTAAGGTCAAGTTGACCCGCAAGGGGCACGAATATTCGGGCCTGTGTCCATTTCATAATGAAAAAACCCCATCTTTCACGGTCAGTGGCGAGAAGGGGTTCTACCATTGCTTCGGTTGCGGGGCCCATGGCGATGCCCTGTCTTTCGAGATGCGGGCCAACGGTTTATCGTTCATGGAGGCGGTGGAGCGTCTGGCGGTTCAGGCGGGCATGGATGTGCCGCAGGCAACCCCAGAGGAAGCGCAGCAGTCGCGCCGGACGGCTTCGGTTTTGGAGGCCTTGGACGCTGCGTGTGCGTTTTATGAACAGAAACTACGGATGCCGGAGGGGCGCGAAGCGGCGGCCTATATTGTTCGCCGTGCCTTGTCCGATGCCACTGTGGCACGGTTTCGCTTGGGCTTTGCGCCCGCAGGCAATGCGCTAAAGGCGGCGTTGCTGCGTGATGGCTGGGATGAGGCGACGTTGGCCGAGGCGGGGTTGATCGGGATTCCTGATGATGGCCGTTCATCTTATGACATCTTGCGCGGGCGTTTGACGTTTCCAATCACGGATCGTCGTGGCCGGGTGATAGCCTTTGGCGGACGCATTCTGGGCGACGGGCAACCAAAATACCTGAACTCACCCGATACGCCACTGTTTCATAAAGGGCATGTGCTCTATGGCTTGGCGCAAGCGCGGGCAGCGGCGTTTGAAACCGGACGTATCGTCGTTGTTGAAGGCTACATGGATGTTATTGCGATGAGCCAAGCCGGTCTGGCCGAGGCGGTGGCCCCCTTGGGAACCGCGCTGACCGAGGGGCACTTGGCTGAGCTTTGGCGGCTTTGCGATGAGCCGACGTTGTGTTTCGATGGGGATGCGGCGGGGCAGCGTGCGGCGCGGCGTGCCGCTGAACGTGCTTTGCCAGAGTTGAAGCCCGGACATTCGCTGAAATTCGCGGTGTTGCCAGAGGGACAGGACCCGGACGACGTAGTTCGGTCCGGTGGGCGCGTGGCCATAGAGCAGGTGCTGGCGGCGGCACGGCCATTGGCTGATGTGTTGTGGGACATGACGGTCGAGGGGCGCGATTTGGCGACTCCGGAACGCCGCGCGGCTTTGGATCGGGATGTTCAGGCGGTGTCTGCGCGGATTGCGGATGAGTCTGTGCGGGGGCAGTACCAACGCGAGTTCAAGGACCGTTTGTATACTTTGTTCCGTCCTGTGCGGGCCTTTACGCCCAAGCCGCAGCGCGGCGGTGGGCGTGGAAAATGGACGGAGCCGCCACGCGATACGGTGGAAACCGCGCCTCCGGCTGGGCCGCGGGCGGCGCGGGCCAATGAGCGTCAGTTGGTTGCGGGATTGTTTGTGCGGCCGGTCTATGGATTGCGGCACTTAGAGGCGGTCAGTCGGATCCGGATGGCCGATGCGGCGGCGCAGGCGTTCCTGGATGCGATGCTGGGGGTGCTGTCTGATGTGACCGAGGACGTGGATGATCCGGCGCTGTCTGGCTTGATCGTGGCGCGAGTGGCGGAAGATGTGGTGGCTCCGGTGCGCGATTGGGCGGAGCGCCTGCGCTGGGCGGCTTTGTCGGCATACGAAGCGGATGCACGCATCACTGATTTGATTGCGACTCTGAGGGATCGGGCATTGGCCGAGGAAGTTGCGGCGATTGAGATGGCCATGGAGGCGGAATTTTCCGAAGAACTTTGGCTGCGTTTACGGGCTCTGCATCAAGAAAGAGAGCGCCTGCGCGGTCTGGATGGTGAAGTCTGATGCACGGAATGGCGGAAAGCGGTTGACAAGGGCTTCCCCGCTCCGTAAATCAGCCGTTTCATCGGGACGGCCGTGGAGTGCATGCATCGGCTTTGCTGCGGTGTGCGCCTGGCTTGACTTTTGTGTTTGTCGGAACCAAGTCGAAAGCCGATGACGGCTGAGATCGGGACGAAGGCCAAAGGCTCACCGGGGGGTGGGTCGTTCTGGTTTGCAAAATTTTCGCACGTGCGCGCCGTCTTGGCGGGGTCGTTGCGCGCCGCCCATTCGGGCTTCGAGGGAGCGAATAGTTCAT
>JAFGWD010000001.1 GCA_016937315.1 Rhodospirillaceae bacterium | reverse complement strand
CACCGACACGGTTGCTTCTTCCGGGGCTTCAGTGTTGCGGATGTCGTCAGAGGCAATCAGCAGCCGGTCCATGGCGGCGGCGGCATCGCGGATGCTGTCAACGTAGGCCTGTTGCCGGGGGTTGAGGGCACCATAATGGGCGTGCGCCAGAACGTCGCTCCAGCCTGCGACCGAACGCACGCCACTGGCTAAGACTGGGGCAATGTCCGCCAGACTGTTGGTTGCCGTGTCGGTGTTGGTGGTCTCGTAACTGAGGACGGCCCCGCCATCGGCCAATGGGGCCGCACGCCAATGCACGGTGCCGTGGGCTATGTGGGTTGCAATGCCGTCCCGTGCGGCACGCTCATGGAAAACCCGCGTCATGCGTGCGGAAAAGTCTTGTCGTGCGAGGGGGTCGGCGATTAGGCGGGATTGCAGGTCAACCACCTCGGTGAAGCGTAGAGCCGCCCCCGAGGCCTCGGTGCCTCCGGGAAGAGGGCGGATTTCCGGCAAATCCCACAGGGTTGCAAACGCGGTGTTGGACAGACGCAGGTTCCCGCCTGCATCGAACACCGCGACGGCTTCACTCAGGTGATTCAAAGTTTCTGCCTGGACGTCAATGAGGGTGTTGTAGGAGCGTTCCAGTGCCAGGGTGTCGGTCACATCCTCATAGGTTAGCAGTAACCCTCCTAGGGGGTGGGGTGCGACGACGCGGCGTAGGGTGGTGCCGCCAGGCAGGTGCATCAGGGCTTCTATGGGCTCTAAAAGGTCGGTAAACGTGGCAAGCTCGGCGGCCTTGTACGCAGGGAAGTCGGCGACTTCGGGCAATTGACGGCGGTCGCGCAAGACCTCCAGAACGGTACCGTAATCTGGTTCGCTGTCCAGCCACGCATCATCCAAAAGCCACAGACGGACGAAAGCGGTGTTATAAAAGCGCAATCGTTGATCGGCTCCATAGACCGCAATGGCGGTGCCCAGGCGCTCCAGAACCAGAGCATGGGCTTCGTCATGGCGGGCCATCTCGGCGCGGCTGTCTTGTTGTTCGGTGGTGTCCAGGGCAATCCCAACAGTGCCGCCTAAAAGCAGTGCCTCAGCGGGTGTGACTGCCGATGTGCCATGAGGCATCAATGGGGTTTCGCGGATGTCAAGATGCCGCAATGTGCCGTTTAAGGCCAGGACTTCGCGTTCTTGGCGGCTGTCGCCTGCGGCACGCGCCCGCGCCGCCAGGGCGCGACCTTCGCGGCCTTGTGATCCACGCAGCAATTCTGCGCCATCGCGTCGTGCAGACAGGGGGTCTTGGGCGCCGACCGCACGGGCGAAGGCGGTATTACAGAACGTGATATCCAGATCATCATTACGGAGCCAGATCGGGAGTGGCAGGGCATCCAGGGCCGCACGATAGCGGCTGCGGTCATGGCGTAGAGTCCCGATTTCGTGGTGGGCTTCGTTTTGAGCCTCGGTTTCTTGTGTGATGTCGGAAAACCAGAGCACTGAGGTGAGCCGTGCGCCGGGTGTTTCGTCGGCGCGACTGCCGGTGATTCTAAGGGTGCGTCCACACGCCGGGGCGGTGACGATGTGGGCAAACGTATCGCCCACTTGCAACAGGTTGGTGACCAAGGGGGCTAGGGATTCGATATCTTCTGGTGCCAAAGCCGTCATGACATCGGCGAAATCGGATTTTTCCCCCTGAGGGAGTGCCAGCAGGACGGCCAAACGGCGGCTGCACGCGATGGAGCATTCCGCCGGTTCGTTGGCTTCGGGGGAGTGGACGAGAATCAGTGCACCATCTGCGGCTTGTGCCAGAATGCCGGACAGGCGTGCGGTCTCAATATCGCGTGTGGTGTTGTGCCGGTGCACTTGGCGGGTGCGGTGCGCGGCCAAGATGATAAACAGAATGGCGGCAACCAGAAACCCAGTCGCCGCCGCGCTCAGTTCGGGGAGAAGTTCGGTCAACGCCGGAAACGTCATCCCTTTTCTCCTCCCCTAAAAATGATAGGCCTGTTTCCGCCGTGATGGCGGATTGCAGATCGTTAGTAACGATATTCCTCTGGCTTGAAGGGTCCGTCAACCGACACACCAATATAGTCGGCCTGTTCCTTGCTCATCTTGTCCAGTTTCACACCCAATTTGGCGAGATGCAGGGCTGCGACCTTTTCGTCCAGGGACTTGGGTAGGACATAGACCTTTTTGTCGTAGGCCTCTGGGTTACACCACAGTTCGATTTGTGCCAGCACTTGATTGGTAAACGAGGCGCTCATCACGAAACTGGGGTGGCCGGTGGCGCAGCCCAGGTTGACCAAGCGGCCCTCTGCCAAGATGAGGATACGTTTGCCGTCGGGGAATTCCACTTCATCCACCTGCGGCTTGACCGGTATCCATTTGTAATTACGCAAAGCGCTGATCTGGATTTCGCTGTCGAAGTGGCCAATGTTGCAAACAATGGCACGGTCCTTCATCGCCCGGATATGGTCGATGGTGATGACGTCGATGTTTCCGGTGGCGGTGACGAAGATGTCGCCTCGGGATGCGGCGTCATCCATGGTCGTGACTTCGAAACCTTCCATGGCGGCTTGCAGGGCACAGATCGGATCGACTTCGGTAACCAGAACGCGACAGCCAGCGCGGCGCAGTGAATCGGCCGATCCCTTGCCGACATCACCGAAACCCGCAACCACGCCAACCTTGCCCGCCATCATCACATCGGTTGCACGGCGGATGCCGTCGACCAAGGATTCGCGGCAGCCATACTTGTTGTCGAACTTTGATTTGGTAACGCTGTCGTTGACGTTGATTGCTGGACACAGCAACGTGCCCTTCTTTGCCATTTCATACAGGCGATGCACGCCTGTGGTGGTTTCCTCGGAAATGCCGTGCACATTAGCCATCAGTTCCGGGTGCTTTTCGTGCATCACCAAGGTGAGGTCGCCGCCATCGTCGAGAATCATATTGGGGTGCCAGCCATTGGGGCCGGAAATCGTCTGTTCGATACACCACCAAGCTTCGTCCTCGGTTTCACCTTTCCAGGCAAAAACCGGAATTCCGGCTGCAGCAATGGCGGCGGCGGCATGATCCTGGGTCGAGAAAATGTTGCAGGAACTCCAGCGGACCTCGGCCCCCAGGGCGGTTAGGGTCTCGATGAGGACGGCGGTCTGGATTGTCATGTGCAAACAGCCCGCGATACGTGCGCCCTTCAAGGGCTGTTTCGGGCCGTATTCGCTACGCACGGACATCAGGCCCGGCATTTCGGTTTCAGCGAGGACGATTTCCTTCCGCCCCCAGTCGGCCAAGCCAATATCGGCGACTTTATAATCGGTGAATTCCGTCATCTCGTCCTCTCAATGAACCCGTGCACGTCTGTTCGTTCACAGCCAAACCCTAAATCAGGAGGGCGGATCATAACGGCTGTTGCGGGCGGTCTCAACCGCAATCCATGCCATATGGTTCTGGGGGGTATGTTCTCCAAGCCTTGGGTGCCCTCTTGCACGGGAGATGTGGCGTGGCATATACCAAACGACCATTGGGGAAAGGATCGTGTTATGGATCAGGTGATCGGCATTTTTGCGCCGGTTTTCGGGATTGCTGTGTTGGGATACGTGTGTGGGCGGCACCATGTGCTTGGCCCGGCAGGCCCCACAGTGTTGTCGCGTTTTGTGTTTTTTGTCGCGATGCCACCCCTGATCTTCATCACATTGGTGAATCGTCAGCCCGATGAGATTGCACACTGGGGATACCTGGGGGCGTATCTGACAAGCATCGTGATCGGCGGGGCGGTTTTTTTTGTTCTCGGGCGGTATGTGTTCAAAGAAAGCGGGGCGAAACTCGCGCTGGGGATTTTTACGTCGATCAACGGCAATGCCGGATATCTGGGAATTCCAATCTGCCTTTACGCTTTCGGCTCACCATTGCCTGCGATTCTGGCGACGGTCGTGCACATGGTTTGTGTGTATCCGGTTTTGTTGACCTGGATTGAATTGGATCTGGCCAAACAGAGCGGTGTGCCGATCACTTCTCGTGTCGCAAAAATCGGGCAGATATTTTTGGTGGTGTTGAAGAACCCGCTGTTGATGGCGACGTTCCTTGGAGTGGCGGCCGTTGCTCTTGGGCTGCACTTGCCGCAGTGGGCGGAGAGGACGTGTACGCTTTTGGGGCGTGGTGCGATTCCGGTGGCGGTGTTTGCTCTGGGTCTTACCCTTGCTGAACGGGATGTTGAGGCGGGAGGGGCCGATCCACGGGAAATCGCCACGGCGAGCGTGATCAAACTGCTTCTGATCCCGATTCTGGCCTTTGTTCTGGGGCGCTACGTTTTCGTTTTGGACGGTCAGATGCTGACCGCCTTGGTTTTTGTTGCAGCACTGCCTTCGCCGAAAAACGCGTTCATCTTGGCACAGCGGTACGGGATTTACGTGCGGCGTGCGGCTATGACGGTGTTTGTGACCACGTTGGTCTCAGCCATTACGTTACCGCTGATTCTTTATGTTATGGGCGGTAACTCGGTTTCTCCATAGAACGAGATGTTCCTGAGCGGAACAGGCTCTACTCGCAGCTGCGGTTAAATGCATTGACGAGGTTCTGAATGTCAGTGCCATCAGATTGCCGCAGCACGGCCTTGACCAAGGTATTGGCGGCGGAAGCTTCCATGTGGCGGATGTGTTCCTTGACGATGGGCAGGTTGCTGGGGGCCATGGATAATTCTTCGATGCCCATTCCCAGCAAAAGACCGGTGAAACGCGGGTCTCCGGCAATTTCACCACACACGGCGACCGGTACGCGGGCACGCCGTCCGGCTTCCGCCGTGAAGTGGATCAGGCGCAACACCGCCGGGTGCATGCTGTCATAGAGGTGCGAGACTTGTTCGTCGGACCGGTCAATGGCTAGTGTGTATTGAGTCAAATCGTTGGTGCCGATAGACAAAAAGTCAGCTTCTTGCGCGATGGCATCGGCATTTAAGGCTGCGCCCGGAACCTCAATCATCACACCCAAAGGGGGAGGGCAATCGGGGATGTCTACGCCTGCATCTCGCAGTTCGTTGAACACCGTTGTGTAATGATCCCGGCACTGACGCACTTCATCCAAGGATGCGACCATAGGTAACAGAATCCGGACCAGGCCGTGCCGTGCGGCGCGGATTGCGGCTTCGAATTGGGCGCGTAATAATTCGGGCCGGGCCAGGGACAAACGCACCGCACGCAGGCCCATGGCGGGGTTGGGGCCAGCCGCGACATCAAACACCCGACTGAGCTTATCGCCGCCGACGTCAAGGGTG
>JAFGWD010000261.1 GCA_016937315.1 Rhodospirillaceae bacterium | reverse complement strand
GGGTTATGAGGCATCCGGCCAAGCCAGTCGTATCGCCAGCGCGGCGAGAAGGGTTCCGGTGAGGCGGCTTTGCCAGACTTGGATTGTTGGGTGTCGGGCCAGCGTGCGGCCAATGGGGCCGCAGGCGAGGGCCGTGGTGGCGAGAACGGTTAATCCAATGATCGCGAAGGTGGCCCCAAGAATGAACAGTTGGGGCGTGATTGGTCCTGCGGTGGGGGTGGTGAATTGGGGAAGAAACGCAATGAAGAAGACCGCCAACTTGGGGTTCAGGAGGCAGCTTAATGCGGCTTGGCGTAAAATCACCCAAGGGCGTGCGGCGGCCAGGGCGAGGTGATGCGCATGTCCGGAACGGAAGGCTTGGATAGCAAGGTAGGTCAGGTAGAGGGCCCCCGCGATCTTGATGCCAGCATAGGCCCAAGGCAAAGTCAGGAAGAGCCGTGATAAACCCAAGGTGATCAGGGTGACGTGGACCACCATGGCCGCCGCAATGCCGAGGGTGGCAAGAAGTCCGGCGTTTTGGCCTTGGGCGAGGCTACGGGCAATGACATAGATCAAGTCAGGTCCTGGTGTGATGGCCAGGGCAAACGCAGCGGCGATAAACGTTCCGTATAACAGCCAGTCCATTAGCGTGCGCGTGTGATGCCAGGCAGGAAGGTGCCCATGCGGTGGTCGCTGCCATAGGGGTTGGGTGTGGAGAAGCACGATACATCGGCCAGTGACCGATAGCAGAAGGGTTCTGGCGGTGGGGTATAGGCGATTCGGATCGGACGGCAATAGCGGTCGCCTTGACTGGCCCGAACGGCAGAACAGTCTTCTTCCCGAAAATAGGAGACGATGTGATCCAACATGGTCTTGTCGGTGACGATCAGGGTGGCCACATCAACAGCGAACAAGCCCTGATAGGCGTGTTCGAACGGCGTCAGTCTTTCCAACCCCCCGGCTTTGACCGCGCCGTCAAGCGATGATCGCGAACACGCGGTCAGGGCGATGAGGGGCAAAACAAGAATGCAAAGGCGGCGCACCGGCGGACACTCCGTTTGAAAAAGCGTGTTTCCAGTATAGTCTCTTCGCGTTGCGTTAAAAAACCCTGAAGGTGCGGCGCTTCTCGTTTTAGTGTATCGGGCGGTGTCGAAGGGTATTATGGAAAACGCCTGCGCTGTCTGTGGATTTATCTCGTTGGTGTTGTGGAGAAAGCCTTCGTGTCTTCTGGTTCGGTCTTCATCAGTGACCGCGCTTTTTGGCGCTCCGGCCAGGGTGGCGCGGCGCGGCAGCGCGAAATGCTGGGGTATTTGGTCGAGCAGGGGCCGGTTGACCTCATCTATTTAGGGACCGCTCTTGGCGAGTTTGAGCGCTTGGCGGCCAATCTTGCGGCCAGTGCGGCGGTGCGGGAAATTCGCTGCGAGGCTCTGGCTCCAACCCTGGATTTACGGCGTGCGGCGACGCGCCTGGGGTATTTGATTGCGAATCGATGGCCTTCCCGGGTCTTGGTGATGTCGGATGATTTGTCGTGGGTTCCGGATTTTGTCCCCGCAACGATCCCCACACTGCTTGACGTTGAGGCCGCAGACGTGGCATCGCGATTGGATTTTGGGCAGATGATTGCGCTGGCTCGGCGTTTTGACCGTGTTTTATTTGCACGCGAGGAAACGTACGCCCAAGCTGTTGCGATCTTGGGGGAGGTACGCTGTGCGTTTGCGCCGCACCCGGTGGCGATTGCCGATCCGCTGCCACCGTTACGTGGCAAGGTGGTGCGGGTCGGAGTGTTTTTTGGCGATGGTTGGGTGGATTCCGGGTCGTTGTCCTGGTTACACGATTCCGTTTGGCGGCATTCTAAGCTGGATGCGGTTCGTGTGGGTGTCGAAGTCGTGGTGGGTGGCGCGATTGGTGACGCAGATGTGCGACGGGCCTGTCCAGATTTTCGTTTTGTTGGCCCGGTGGATCGTGCGATGCCGTTTTTTTCTGCGGTGGACGTGGTGGTCGCCCCACAACAAGGTGATGGGGCTGGGCCTATGGTGGTCGAAGCCTTGGGCTATGCCCGCCCTTTGCTGGCAACGTCCCGGGCGATTGCCGACCTTCACACTTTGATGTCTTCGGCGTGCTTGCAGGCGGATGATGCTGATGAATTTGCCACGGCTTTGGCGCGTTTAATCGCTGATCCCGTGGAACGCCGTCGTTTGGTCGATGCAGGGTTGATGGTGGCGCGTCGGTTTTTGACGCCGAAGGTTTGTTTTTATCCCTTGGTTGCGGCACAGGCTGGATTGCGTCCCGTACCGGCGCATGTCGATATTCGTGAACCGGGTGGTGAGATGTCTTTACCACAAGCTCTAAGCCATGGTTTGGCACATCAGCGTGCTGGGCGTTTGCATCAGGCGGAGCAGGTTTTTTCACGCATTCTGGATACCGCGCCGGATCATCCCGAAACCCTTCATGCTTTGGGTACGCTACTGATTCAAAAGGGGAATGTAGCTGCTGCCGTGCCAGTTCTGCACAAGGCGGTGCACCATCGCCCTGGCAATGCGGTCAGTTGGAACAATCTGGCCACGGCACTGAACCAGTTGGGATGCCACGCGGAGGCAGAGGCCGCTGCGTCGGAAGCCTTGGCCCTGCGCGGTGGGTATGTCGAGGCCTTACTGAATCGGGCTCGCGCTCGGCGGGAAATGGGCCGTCTTGATGCGGCGCATGCGGACTGTGAGGCGGCTTTGGCCTTTCGTCCCGATGCGCCCGAGCTTTTGCATGAGCGTGGTTTGGTGGCTTGGGCTGGGGACGACATTGGGGCGGCGGAACACGACATCAAGGCTGCGGTTGCGATGCGTCCCAGAGAGACATCTTGGGGTGCCGAGTTGGCGCGTTTGCAAATGATCCGTCCCGATTTGGGGCACACACGCCCGCGTGTTGTGTTGTGTTGTCGCGGTGGGGTGCTGTTGGCGGATTGGGAGCCAGTTTGGGCATTGCCGGGAATAGAAGTGGTTGCTGTGATGCCGGAAACAGGGGCGTTGGCGGCATGTGATCTTTTGGTCACGGATGACGAGGATATGGCCCGTCGTGCGGTTTCTGTGGGGTGTGATGCTTGGTTATGTGGTGTTGCTGAGGGCGACTCGACGGGGATACGGGTCTTCTCTGATGTTTCTGGTCGGGGTTGGGCGATTGCTGATATCGCCGCGCATTTGGCGGTTTGGGCGCGTGGTTGGGGGACATCACACGGGAGCGCGAAAGCGATTGCCGCCAAGCCAATGGAAGGGTATACCCCGCTTTGAGAACGAAGTGTGAGGTGTGGCGTGAGCAGATTCCCTTGGTCGGATGATTACGCCACAGGCAACTGGGTGATTGACATCCAGCATCGGCGGCTTTTGGAATTCGCTGATCTTTTGTTCGAGGCTTTGGACACCCACCGCACTGTCGATATTGCGACTGAGGCTTTAGCCGCCCTGGAAAACTATACGCGCTATCATTTTGCGGAAGAGGAAGCCTTTCTGGCTTCGATTCGTGCGCCTGGGTTGGCGAAACATCGGCGGGCGCATGCGTCCCTGATCCTGGATGTCGAGGCGATGCGTTTCAATTTGGTCTCGCGCCACCCCGGTGTTGGTGCACAGTTGGCGCGTTGGGTTCTGACCTGTTTGGTGCCGCATATGCAAAACGAGGATATGGCGTCCTTAGCCATAACGAAGGGCACCCCGTCCGTGCTGCGGCAGCCGTTGCCCTCGACCAAGACTTGATCGTAAAGGAGTAAGAATGAGCGGGGATCGGAGAGGGGGAGGCGAAAGCCGGGGGGGCACGCGGATGTTGCATACGCGTGTTAAAACCGCGCGTGGACGCAAGTCGTCATCGACCCGTTGGTTGCAACGCCAGTTGAATGATCCCTATGTGGTTGCGGCGCGGCGCGAAGGGTATCGGTCGCGTGCGGCCTTCAAGCTCGTCGAACTGAACGAGCGTTTCGATATCTTGAAGCCCGGACAGAGGGTGGTTGATCTGGGCTGTGCGCCGGGGGGCTGGACTCAGGTGGCGGTGGCGGTGGTGAAGCCGGAGTCCTCTGGCGGTCAGGTGGTTGGTCTGGATATCCTGGATATGGACCAAGTGCCAGGAGCCACCACTTTTGTGTGTGATTTTACCGAGGATGACGCGCCGGATCGGCTGAAGGCCCTGTTGGGCGGGCCTGTGGATGTGGTGCTGTCCGATATGGCGGCGAACACCACGGGACATCCTCAGACCGACCATTTGCGGATTATTGCGCTTCTTGAATTGGCATATGCGTTTGCCCGCGAAGTCCTGACCGAAGGCGGCTGTTTTGTTGCGAAGGTTTTTCAAGGTGGCGCGGAGTCGGAATTCTTGGCCGGGATGAAGCGGGATTTCGTCAGTGTGCGCCACGCCAAACCGCCAGCCAGTCGCAAAGATTCGGCGGAAATGTATGTGGTGGCGACGGGGTTCCGCAAAGCGGCGGACCTCTAATGCGTTTTTTGCATGGCGACGAATGAGCCATGCAATGTCCCTTCGTCGCTTGGGTTTGTGCGCCTTACGGGGTGTTTGGCCGCGAATGAGCGTGGAAAAAACGGCCTGACTTCGTCCCGCTCCAGCCTTTTCTCTGCCGCGCAAATGTGTATAGTGCGGCATTGAAAATTCTCCAGGAGGCGAAGGTGCGTATCGAAGAAGCTCTGACTTTTGACGATGTGCTTCTGGTCCCCGCCGAATCCACAGTGCTTCCGGCACAGGCGCAGACCAAGACCCGGCTCACCCGCGACATTGAGCTTGGCATTCCCTTGATTTCAGCAGCGATGGACACAGTGACCGAGGCTCCAATGGCGATTGCCATGGCGCAGTCGGGCGGCATGGGTGTCATCCACAAGAACATGGGGATTACCGAACAGGCCGAAGAAGTTCGACGCGTGAAGAAATTTGAGTCTGGCATGGTGGTCAATCCGGTGACCATCTATCCCGATCAGACTCTTGCCGATGCGTTGTCCTTAATGGATCACCATCGGATTTCCGGTATTCCTGTGGTTGAGCGTGGGTCCAGCAAGCTGAAAGGCATTCTGACCAACCGTGATGTGCGGTTTGCGACCGATCCTCGGTTGAGTGTCTCTGAGTTGATGACCAAGGATGACCTGATCACCGTCGCTGAGACGGTTGATCGTGCCGAGGCCAAGCGTTTGTTGCATCAACACCGCATCGAAAAGCTGGTGGTGGTGGATGAAGCCTATCGCTGCATTGGCTTGATCACCGTCAAGGATATGGAAAAGGCTCAGACCTATCCCAATTCGTGCAAAGATCCCCACGGACGGTTGCGGGTTGCTGCGGCCACCGGTGTTGGTGCCGATGGCATGGACCGTGCGTTGGCTTTGATTGAGGCCGGCTGCGATGTCATTGTTGTCGATACCGCGCATGGTCACTCCATGGGCGTGTTGGAGGCGGTGCGGGCGATTAAGAAACTGACCACGACCACGCAAATTATTGCCGGTAATGTTGCGACGCCGGAAGGTGCACAGGCTTTGATTGATGCCGGTGCCGATGGTGTCAAGGTCGGCATTGGGCCAGGTTCGATTTGTACCACGCGCATTGTCGCTGGCGTTGGAGTGCCGCAGTTTTCGGCGATTCTTGAAGCTTCGAAAGTGTGCCGTGCAGCGGGTGTTCCGCTGATTGCGGATGGCGGTTTGAAGAACTCGGGCGACATGGCTAAGGCGATGGCGGCGGGCGCAGACACCGTGATGATGGGATCTTTGTTGTCTGGCACCGATGAAGCGCCGGGCGAGGTCTTTATGTTCCAGGGGCGGTCTTATAAATCCTATCGCGGCATGGGGTCCCTTGGTGCGATGGCGCGGGGCTCGGCTGATCGCTATTTCCAGCAAGAGGTTAAGGACACCCTGAAACTGGTGCCGGAAGGTGTGGAAGGCCGCGTGCCTTATAAGGGGCCGGTGGCTCCGATCATCCACCAGTTGGTGGGTGGCTTGAAGGCGGCCATGGGGTACACGGGCAATGCAACGATTACGGATCTGCACGAACGGGCGCGTTTCCGTCGTATCACTGGTGCGGGGTTCCGCGAAAGCCATGTCCATGACGTGGCCATTACGCGCGAAGCCCCGAACTATCAGCCTCCGTCGGTCTAGAGTATGACTCCGGGCGGACGCCTGCAGGCGGTGATCGAGGCGCTGGATATGGCGCGTATGGAGGACCGTCCGGCGGATCGGGTCCTCCATGACTTTTTGCGTGACCGCCGTTACATCGGTTCGGGGGATCGTCGTGCGGTTTCCGATCTGTTTTGGAAGGTGATGCGCTATCGTGCGCGTTTGGCCGCAGATTGTGCCCTCGCGGAGGGGCGGAATCTGACCGATGCCGTGGTCCGGGCGGAATCCGGGCGGCGGTTGGTGATGGCGCTGTGCGTACAGGAAAAGAAGGTCGGTGACGTTGATCTCGCCCTGTTTACGGGTGAAGCCTACGCACCAGAGGTCCTGTCTACGCGGGATCAAGATTGGATCACCACGCTGCGTCAGGTCAAAACCTCTGAGCGGCCAGAGTGGGCTTGGGCGGAAACGCCAGAGTGGCTGTGGCCGCGCTTCCTGGAGATTTATGGCGATAACCGTGAGGCGGAAATCGCTGCCGCGCGGACCGAGGGCAGCGTCGATTTGCGGGTGAATACTCTGAAAGCCGATCGTGACGCCGTGGCGGCGCGTCTGGCCGCCGAGGGTATTGCCACCAAGCCGATGCGGTTTTCGCCCTTGGGCCTGCGTTGTGTAGAGCGCTCCAACGTGGCCGCAACGGTGACGTTCAAAGACGGGGCCGTCGAGGTGCAGGATGAAAGCGCACAGTTGGCGGCGCTTCTTGTCGATGCGCGACACGGTGAAACGGTGGTCGATTTCTGTGCCGGAGCGGGCGGAAAAACCTTGGCCTTGTCGGCGGCCATGGGCAATTCTGGGCGCTTGATCGCGTGCGATGTGGCGCAGGCGCGGTTGGATCGTTCTGCCATTCGCTTGCGTCGTGCCGGTGCCTTCAACGTGACCCGGCGTGCGTTGTCCGGTGAAACCGATAAGTGGGTGAAACGCCATAAAGGGACGGCCGATCGTGTCCTGGTGGATGCGCCGTGCAGTGGGTCCGGAACATGGCGTCGCAACCCCGATGCGCGGTGGCGGTTCCGTCCCGAAGGCTTGGTCGAGTTGACGGCCTTGCAGGCACGGATTTTGAACAGTGCGGCGCGTTTGGTGCGGCCCGGCGGGCGTCT
>JAFGWD010000260.1 GCA_016937315.1 Rhodospirillaceae bacterium | reverse complement strand
CGACAAGGACATGCACCATGACACGCATTTTTTCCGACAATGCCCAATCCATTGGACATACGCCTCTTATCCGCTTGAACCGCGTTGCCGGGGGGCACGCGACCGTGCTGGCGAAGATTGAAGGGCGGAATCCCGCCTATTCTGTGAAATGTCGTGTCGGGGCTGCGTTGATTTGGGATGCAGAGAAAAAAGGCCTGATCACGCCGGATACGGAAATTGTTGAGCCGACGTCTGGTAACACGGGCATCGCACTCGCCTATGTCGCGGCGGCTAAAGGCTACAAGCTGACCTTGATGATGCCTGACACCATGAGCCTGGAACGTCGTCGGGTGTTGAAGTTCTTAGGTGCGAATCTGGTGTTAACGCCTGGAGCTGAAGGTATGGGCGGTGCAATTCGGCGTGCTGAAGATCTTCTCGCATCAGATCCTAAGCGGTATTTCATGCCGCAACAGTTCAAGAATCTGGCCAACCCAGCAATTCATGAAGCCACCACCGGACCTGAGATCTGGGACGATACGGACGGTGCGATTGATGTCTTGGTTTCCGGTGTTGGTACAGGAGGTACGATTTCGGGCATTTCCCACTACATCAAAGGCACGAAGGGTAAGGCGATTACCTCGGTTGCCGTGGAACCCAGTGCCAGTCCGGTGATCAGCCAGTTTTTGGCGGGTCAACCTCTGAAGCCCGGTCCACACAAAATCCAGGGTATTGGTGCCGGGTTCATTCCCGATACGCTGGATACGACGATTATCGACCGCGTTGAATTGGTGGACAATGAAGCTGCCATTGATTTCGCCCGCCGCTTAGGCGCTGAAGAAGGCATCTTGGCGGGTATTTCTTCCGGTGCGGCGGTGGCTGCGGCGGTAAGGCTCAGCAACGATCCGGTTTTTGCGGGTAAGGTCATCGTCGCGATTCTCCCTGATGCGGGAGAGCGGTATTTGTCCTCGGCTTTGTTTGAGGGCGTCGAGGCGTAGGGTTTCTCCACCTTACTCCCCTAAAAGGCCCCCCCTGAACGGTGGCCTTTTAGGGGGATAAACTCAGGAATATACAAAGTTTATCCAGATATACTGAATCATTGATATATGCGTATAAAGTTGATATCTTTCGTGCATGGACCCGATTCGCAACCCATTCGCTCCTGGTGCTGGCTCTAAGCCGCCTGAACTGGCGGGGCGCGATGCCGTTATCCAGGATGCTTCAATCGCTCTTCAGCGTATTGCCATTGGACGTCACGACAAATCCGAGATTCTGCTTGGGCTTAGAGGAACCGGAAAAACCGTTCTTCTGAATAAGATAGAGGAATTGGCCGAGAGTCACGGACATCTGACGGCCTTTATCGAAGCTCCGGAAAAGACGCCTCTTACGGAGCTTCTCTATCCGAAAATTCACCAGATTTTGCGGCGACTTTCGATGATCGAAAGCGCAAAAGCGGCCAGCTATAAAGCAATGCGGGCGCTCCGCAGCTTTGCCAGCATCTTCAAGATCACGGCAGGGGACATTTCACTTTCGGTCGATCCAGAGGCTGGGGCGGCTGATAGCGGAATTTTGGAATATGATCTTAGCGATCTTTTCGTTCGTGTTGGTGAGGCCGCAAAATCAGCCGGAAAGGCCTGGACGCTCCTGATTGACGAAGTTCAGTACCTTTCCGAGACGGAACTTTCCGCGCTGATCGTTGCCATCCATCGCGCCAGTCAAAAGAATCTACCGGTTATGTTCTTTGGCGCGGGTTTGCCTCAGGTTGCGGCCCTTTCTGGAGATGCTAAATCGTATGCCGAGCGTCTGTTCAACTATCCATCTGTTGGTGCGCTTGACTATACAGCCGCAGTCGCAGCTATTCGTCAGCCCATTATGGATGAGGGGGAGTCAATCTCTGACGAGGCTCTTGAGGTCATATTTAGCAAAACTCAGGGCTATCCCTATTTTCTGCAAGAGTGGGGGTACCAAGCTTGGAATATCGCAAAGGCATCTCCGATTACCGCTTCTGATGTTCTTCAGGCCTCATCCGCAGCCATACGTCGTCTTGACGAAGGTTTTTTCCGCGTTCGCTTCGATCGGTTAACGCCTAAGGAGCGTGCCTATGTCCACGCTATGGCCAGTCTTGGTAAAGGTCCTTATCGGTCTTCGGATGTGGCTGATGCTCTGAACGAAAATGTACAAAGTCTTGGTCCTTGCCGTGCGAAGATTATTAGCAAGGGTATGATTTATAGCCCGTCTTATGGTGACATCTCTTTTACTGTGCCCATGTTTGAGGACTATTTGATGCGTACCGCATGCGACCTGTTGCCGCACAACTAAATATTCGGCTAAATATGTGATGGTAATGGGTTTCTTCTGAAGGCTTATTTTGTGACGCTTTGGCAGGACTTTGCCAGAAAGCCAACGGGCGACCCGAAGGTCGCCCGTTTCGCACACACGATGGACGTGCTTTATTTTACGATGCTGATGAGGACGCGACGATTGCGCGGCTCTTTCTGTCCGTCGATGGTCTTGATCGCAAGATCGGACTCACCGAAGGCGCTGATGGTTACGGCGGCTTCCGGTACACCCAGTTTTACCAAGGCTTCGCCCACGGCTTCGGCACGCAAGGACGACAGGCGGTCATTGAAGCCGGTGGAGCCAGAACGATCCGCAAAGCCCGCGACATCGGCGTGGTTGGCTTTGGTCGATTTGAAGGTGGCGGCGGCTTCCTTGATCACCGCCATGGCGTCTCCCTGCAGCTTGGCGGAGCTCAAGCCAAAGTAGACGATGAACGGTGTTGGCCGTTTCGCGTTTTCCATATCGGTCAAGGTCTTGATGGCGACATCAAGCTTCTTGCGGCAGGCGGCGATGTCATCGGCCTGATGGTTTTCTTCCTGCTGTTCCATCCAGCACTCATATCCGGCCTGCGCGGAGGCCAGGACCTTCGGCGCCTCGGCCTTATACTTGGCGGTCAGGAAGTGGGTGACCTGGGCGCGTGCGGCGGTCAGCGGGGCAACCATGGCGTCGGGCAGGTCGCGTTCAACGATGGCTTCCGGTGCTGGTGGCGTACCCGCAGCGGAAAGTTTTCCACGGGCGACGTAAGCCGCAGTGTCGCGCCAGTCGCATTGGACGCGTTCATAGTCGGCCAGCGCTACGTACTCGTCGCGCAAAGCTTGGTCAAAGGCGTTTCCCGAAACCGTCGAGGACTTCAGCCCCTCAACGTCCCAGGCCCCGCTACATGCGGAGAGAACCCCCGCCATTCCAGCACAAGACAAAACAGCCAATGATTTGCGCATGACGAATTCCTTTTGATCCTATTGGCTCGAGGGCAATGCCCGCGAGAGGCGACAGAAATGGTCCCGTCGCGGTTGCGACAAGCCGGAAACACATAACTTGAGAACTTACCGCGAGTTGGCTGTAAAATAAATTACCTGTTTACGAAAAATGCAGTTTTTTCGCGAAGAAAGACCGGATATGACAGAGCCATGGAAGAATCTCTGGAAAATGTGCCTCCAATGGGGGATGGTCGCCTTGATGTGATCGGCCTGAGCCGTGCGGAGTTGACCGCGCGGTTGGCGGATTTGGGCGAAAAACCGTTTCGCACCAAGCAGCTTTGGCATTGGATTTATCACCAAGGGGAAACCGATTTTTCTCGGATGACCACTCTGGGCAAACCCTTGCGCGAAAAGCTGGCGGCGCATTTCACGGTTTCGCGCCCCAAAATCATCACCGAGCAGAACTCCACCGATGGTACCCGCAAGTGGTTGTTGGGGATGGTGGATGGCAATCAGGTGGAGACTGTGCATATCCCCGAAGAAGATCGCGGCGCGGTGTGCGTTTCGACCCAGGTGGGCTGCACTATGACCTGTCGTTTCTGCCACACGGGAACGCAGCGGCTGGTGCGGGATCTGACGGCGGGCGAGATTGTTGGGCAATTCATGGTGGCTCGCGATTCCTATGGGGAGTGGCCGACACCGACCGATGAGACGCGTCATTTGTCTAACGTCGTTTTGATGGGCATGGGTGAGCCCTTGATGAATTACGAGGCGGTGGCGCAGGCGATGAAGATCGTCATGGACCCGGAAGGTATTGCGATGTCGAAACGGCGCGTTACGCTGTCGACGTCGGGATATGTTCCGAACATGCGGCGGTGCGCAACGGATCTGGGGATTAAATTGGCGGTGTCCCTGCACGCGTCCAACGATGATGTGCGGGATGCGATTATGCCGATCAACCGCAAATATCCGATTCGTGAGTTGTTATCAGCTTGCAAGGATTATCAAAGGATTGCTGGTCAACGTCAGTACATCACCATCGAATACATCTTGTTGAAAGGGATCAACGATTCGCTTGCCGATGCACGCGAGTTGGTACGTTTGATTACGACGGCGGATATTGGAGCCAAGTTCAATCTGATTCCCTTCAATCCATGGCCGGGTGCGCCTTATGAAACGCCGTCGATCAAGGCTGTGCAGGCTTTTGCAGCCGTGCTGATGGAGGCGGGGTTCGCCGCGCCAATTCGGACGCCGCGCGGGCGCGATATTTTGGCGGCTTGTGGGCAGTTGCGTTCAGCCAGTGAGCGTGAACGGTTGAGCCGTCACAAGGCGCGGTTGGCGGCGGGGATCGAAGACTCACACGTGCTGCCGGAAAAATCGTAAACCGGCTCCGAATTCGACTTGTCGCAGGGCACGGGCGT
>JAFGWD010000259.1 GCA_016937315.1 Rhodospirillaceae bacterium | reverse complement strand
GCCGCCGGCTAATCTGTTCGACTTTTCTTTCCTTGCCCCGTGTCCATCTTCGGGCTTGGTGGTGCAGGGCGGTGCCGACGACATCGTGCCAGAAGCCTCGGTGGCTAAGTTGGTGAACAAGCTGTCGGGACAAAGAAACATCACTGTCGATTATCATCTGATTCCGACGGCTGATCACTTTTTCAGTACGTACTTGGCCGATATGACGTTGGCGGTTTCGAAATACCTCGCTCTGCGCGTTGGTCAGAAGCCCTAGTTATGTGCAGCGGGAATAACGCCACAAGCCTTTGAGCTTGTGGCGTATTTGCCGTGCCTTTGTTGCATGAGGCGCGACGAGGGTAAGTGTCTGTAAGTTCGTGGGTTTCAATCCACGTTCCGGCACGGGGAGCGACCGCGAACCAGGTGATCGAGTCGGCACAAGCACTTGTTTCAATCCACGCTTTCCACTCTTTCCGGGCACGTCCGGTTGATGCGTATGCTCAAAAGTCGGATATGTGGAGCACGCGTTACGGTATGTTCGTGCAAATATCCATGCGCTGGAATTGATTCTGTTGCCTCCGTTGACACAGAATCGTTGCCACTTTTCTGACGAAACACGCGGATCAGGAGCTTTTATGAGCTATTTTGCAGGTCATCATTTCAAATCAGGTGTTGGTCCGGTTTGGTTGCGTAGCCAGTCGCGGGTGCTCCAGGTGGTTTTTGTTGCCGTCGGTGTGCTGATTCTGTCCGGAGCATCTCATATTTCCATACCCATGGTTCCGGTTCCCATCACATTACAGACTCTTGCGGTCACACTGGTCGGAGCCTTTTACGGTTGGCGATTGGGAGGGGTGACCGTTGTCTTGTGGTTGATCATCGGGGCTATGGGCGTGCCAGTGTTTTCCGGTGCGACTGCCGGTGTTCAAAAATTCATGGGGCCGACAGCGGGGTATTTGTTTGCGTTTCCGTTCGCTGCGATGACTGTGGGATGGTTGCTGGAGCGAGGGTGGGCGGGCCATTCCGTTGTGCGTCTCTTTGCCGTCATGCTGGTTGGGAACGCGATTTGCCTTGGTCTGGGTGGTTTATGGCTCGGTTCAATGATTGGGGCGGAAAAGGCTCTTTTGAAGGGAGTGCTCCCGTTCTTGCTTGGTGCGGGGATTAAGTCGGCCGTTGGGGTGATTTGTCTTAAATTGGGGGATGCGCGATATCGTAAGGCATAGGAAAAAAAGCAGCCTCAGGTGATTTTCATTCATTTATTGCGACTCTCTCGTGCCGTTTATTTGGTTGTAAAACCCTGCTGTGTACGCAGCAGGGTTTTGTTTTTCCTTTAATTTGTAGGGTCGTTGATGGAAGATGTTCCATAAGTGTTTTGAGGGAATAGCAAAAAATTCATCTTGCGCTATCGTCATCCTTTAGGCACTCCCTATGTTTAGGTCTGCCGTTTCAACCCAATGGGAGGACACGTAAGATGGCAAGGAGCCTTCGACTGAGTGCGTTGCGTACCCTGGCTTTCGGTCTCGCTGGCGTGGCGGGCCTGTCTCTGGCACCAAGCTCGGCCTCTGCGGAGCAGTTCATCAACGTGGTGACGGGAGGAACCAGTGGCGTGTACTACCCACTGGGGGTGGCTCTGACCAAACTTTACATTGATGCGATGCCCCAGGTTCGTACCAGTGTGCAGGCAACCAAGGCCTCTGCGGAGAACTTGAATTTGCTGCAAAAAGGCCGCGCCGAGTTGGCCTTTACCTTAGGGGATGCACTGTCCGATGCCTGGAAAGGCAATGCCGAAGCGGGTTTTCCAAAGAAGTTGGATAGGCTGCGTGGTTTGGCGGCGATTTATTCCAATTATGTGCATTTCGTGGCGCGTGCGGATTCCGGCATTAAGACTTTGGCCGATTTGAAAGGGAAGCGGGTTTCCGTTGGGGCGCCGAAATCGGGCACAGAATTGAATGCGCGTGCACTCTTGACCGCTAACGGCCTGAAATATTCTGATTTTTCCAAGACTGAGTATCTGCCCTATGCGGAATCCGCGCAGTTAATCCAGAATAACCAGTTGGATGCGACATTGTTGTCCTCTGGCTTGGGGGTTGCGACGATCCGCGAGCTTGCGGCCAGTACGGCGGTGGTGATTGTGCCGATTACGCCGGAGCAAATCGCTAAGATTAACCAGCCGGTCTATCAAAACGGCATTATTCCTGCCGGAACGTATCACGGACAGGATGCCGATGTGCAGACCATGACCATTGGCAATTATCTGGTTACGCACAGCAAAGTGCCTGCCGAGGTTGTCTATAAAATGACCAAGGCGATGTATACGCACTTGGATTCCTTGGTTGCCGCACATTCGGCGGCAAAAGCCATTGATCCGGCAAAAGCCTTGCGGGGTATGCCGTTACCCCTGCATCCGGGGGCCGAAAAGTACTATAAGGAAGTTGGTCTCGTGAAGTAGTCCGGCGGTCACCTAAGCGGTCGGCCGGATGCCTGGCCGATCGCGCCTTGTCTTCGTTATCCCGCCGTTGAAGAGGGTATCCATGGCCGCCGACATCGCCTCTGAATCCATCCTTCATGACGACGTTGCCCCGCACAATCCTCCACCAGATATCAAGACGTTCGTTGGTAAAGTCTTGTTTGCTATCGCCTTGATCTTCGCTTCCTGGCAGATCTATACGGCGGCTTATGCGCCGTTGTCCTCGGTGATTCTGCGTGCCGTGCATGTCGGGTTTCTGCTGGTGATGGTTTTTGGTACGGCGGCAACCCGAAAGGGACGTCCTGTCGCGTTGAAAGGGTTGGATTGGCTCTGTGCGTCCGTGGCCTTCATGACCGGGGTGTATCAGTGGGTCTTTGAAGGGGACTTAATCCTGCGTGCCGGAGATCCCACGACCACAGACATTGTGGTTGGGGGTGTGGCGATTCTTTTGGTGTTCGAGGCCGCACGCCGGGTTCTGGGCTGGGCGCTACCCGCGATTTGTTTGTGCTTTGTGCTGTACGGGTTGTTTGGTGAGTATCTGCCGTCGCCGCTTGGACATCGTGGTTTTGGTCTGGATCAGGTGGTCGACCAGTTGGCCATGGGCATGGAGGGGATTTACGGTACGCCGACCTATGTGTCGGCTACGTATATCTTTCTGTTTATCGTTTTCGGCAGTTTTCTGGAACGTGCCGGGATCATCAAGCTGTTTTCCGATCTGGCGATTGGATTGGTCGGGCATACCCGTGGTGGGCCGGCGAAGGTTGCCGTGGTGTCCTCGGCCTTGATGGGTACGGTGAATGGTTCTGGTGTCGCCAATGTGGTGACCACGGGACAGGTGACTATCCCGATTATGAAAAAGATCGGTTTTACCCCGGCCTTTGCCGGAGCGGTGGAGGCCACGGCCAGCATGGGGGGGCAGATCATGCCTCCGGTGATGGGGGCAGTGGCTTTTATCATGGCGGAGACTCTGGGGGTTGCTTATACCGATATCGTCCAAGCTGCCGTCGTGCCAGCTATTTTGTATTTCAGCGCGGTGTTCTGGATTGTGCATTTGGAAGCCACCCGTTTGGGGTTGCGTGGTTTGGAAGACGATGAACTTCCTGACTGGAAGCGGGCTCTGAAAAAAGGCTGGTTTCTTTTGATGCCGCTGGGCTTGTTGGTGTACCTGTTATTCCGAGGCTACACGCCGCTGTTTTCCGGAACCATTAGCCTTGCGGTTACCGCCGCCCTTATCATGGGGCTGCCGATTGCGGGGCGTTTGAGTCATACCGCGCTGCGGATGGTCTTTTGGGTGGTTTTGGGGGCTGCGGGCGGTTTGTTCTTTGAGTACGGGGTCGATGTTGTTTTCTTGGTGTTGTCGGTCCTCGTCGTGGTGCTGCTGTTTCTGAAAAACGGCGGCAACAAGACACTCCACATCGTCGTGGAAGCCTTGGTCGAGGGGGCGCGTAATGCGGTTGGCGTGGGGGTTGCGTGTGCTCTGGTTGGCGTCATTGTCGGGATTATGACCCTGACCGGTGCGGCGACCAACTTTGCGCGGACAATTGTTGAGGTTGGGGAGCACAGCCTGTTCTTAAGTCTTGTCCTGACCATGATCACATGTTTGGTTCTGGGGATGGGGGTGCCGACCATCCCGAATTACATCATCACCAGTTCGTTGGTCGGTCCGGCCCTTTTGGGGTTGGGTGTGCCGTTGATCGTCAGTCACATGTTCGTATTTTACTTCGGTATTATGGCGGATTTGACGCCGCCGGTGGCTTTGGCGGCTTTTGCCGCAGCACCGATTGCCCGGGCTTCGGGTCTGTCCATTGGCGTGCAGTGTTTGCGGATTGCGATTGCGGGATTCGTTGTGCCGTATATGGCGGTTTATGCTCCGGCTCTGATGCTACAGGATGGTGGTCCTTTGGCCTCTGCGATTGGGTATGTTCCGGCGGTTTTGTTTGTGGTGTCCAAGGCGGTTCTCGCGATTGGCCTGTGGGGCATTGGAAGTGTTGGTTTCTTTGTCCTGAGGCTTGCTTTGTGGGAGCGGGTCTGGGCGACTGCGGGGGCTTTTCTGATGGTGGCGGCCTTGCCGGTGACCGATGAAATCGGGGGGGCGGTAGCGATCGGTTTCTTTATCCACATGTGGCTCCGCGTGCGGCGGACCACAGCCAGGGGAGGCCGATGACCCCAGCTTTGTTGTGTGTGGCGGCGGGGCACTTTTCCGTTGCCATGTATGCCCCACGCTTCACCTTGTCTTGGGAGCACTCCATCGAACGCGTGGAGTGGCGCGAGACTTGGGCGGTTCACACCAAAACGCTGTCGTTGGTGGAGGCGCGTATCAAGGGAACCGGCGCGGGAATGGAGCCTCCGGACGATGCGGTGTTGAAAGACGGGTGGTTCATTTATGTCCCAAAGGTCAAGCCTCAGGTGCGTTTAACGTTGCCTGATAGTGGGTATGCCAAGCCGATGCGTTTGTGTTTGCCAAAGGAAAAATGCCGTCCTTTGCGGGCTTTTCTGCCACCGGATGCACCTCGGGATATGCCGGTGGTTTTGACATTGTCGCGCAAGGGCGGCTGCCAGGGCGGAGCCTCTGGCGCGGCGCGGTAGCTCCGACGCCAGAGGTTGAATCGGCCCAAGTCATGGGGCGGCAAGGGTGATGCGGACGTCTGCCACCATGGCTTTTTCTGCATTGACCAGGACCGGGTTGAACTCGGCCTCGATAATTTCCGGGAAGTCTAACGCCAGAGCCGACATGGTGATCAGAATGTCTTCGAGGGCTTGAAGGTTGACGGGGGCCTCGCCGCGTGCGCCGGTCAAAAGGGAATAGGTCTTAATTTCCTGGATGATGGATTTGGCATCGTCGCGCCCCAGGGGAGCGAGACGGAAGGCGATGTCTTTCAAAATTTCCACATAAATGCCGCCTAGACCGAACATCACCAATGGCCCCAATCGGTCATCGCGCTTAAAACCGATGATGACTTCCTTGCAACCCTTGGGAGCCATTTCTTGGATAAGACAGCCCGCAATGTGGGCATCAGGGCGGAGGCGCTGGGCCTGTGCGGTCACTTCAGAAAAGGCGGCTTTGACGGCGCTTGCGTTGTCCAGATTGACCTTGACTCCGCCGACATCGGATTTGTGGGAGATTTGCGGTGAGGCGATTTTAAGAACCACAGGAAAGCCGATGGTTTCGGCGGCTGCGGCGGCCTCTTCTGCGGTATGGGCGAGAATGGTCCGGGGCGTGGGCAGATGATACGCACGCAGGATTTCCTGAGCCTGGAACTCCACGACTTCGGTGGCGCCGTTGGCGCGTGCATTGTCGATAACGCGGCGGGCGATGGCAGGATCATGCGGGACGGTGGGGTAATCCTGGACCGGCTGGTTCCGCCACAGGTGATAGGCGTGCATGGTCTCGATGCAGGCAATTAAAGGTTCGGGGTAAATCGAACAGGGGATGCCCGCACCGCGCAGAACGTCTTCTCCGGCTTTGATCCGTAAGCCACCCATGAAATTCACAAAGAAAGGTTTATCGGAGGTCTTGGCGACGTCGATGATGGCGTGTGCGGTTTCGACGATCTCTGCCGAAGAGGTGGGGGACAGCAGGACCAAAACGGTGTGAACCTGAGGGTCTGTAACCACGATTTCCAGGGTCTTGCGATAGCGTTCAGCCGGGGCGTCGCCAATGATATCAATCGGGTTGGTGAGTGAGGCATAAGGCGGCAGAAAGGCTTTGAGGCGGGCCGTGGTGTCCTCGCTGAGTTCGGCAACCCGAAGCGCAGATTTTTCTGTGGCATCGGCGGCCATGGCACCAGGGCCACCGGAATTGGTGACGATGCATAAGCCTGGCCCCTTGGGCAGGGGTTGGGTGGAAAAGGCCTGTGCGAGGTCGAACAAAGAGGCCATGTCGTTGGCGCGGATGATGCCGGTTTTGTGGAAAGCGGCGGTATAGGCCGTATCCGATCCGGCGATAGCGCCGGTGTGGGATGAGGCGGCTCTGGCTCCGGCGGCTGTGGTGCCGGACTTGATGATGATAACGGGTTTTTCCCGTGTGACGCGGGCTGCTTTTTCGATAAAGTCCGGGCCATTTTCGACGTTTTCGATGTACCCGAGGATGACCGATGTAGCCGGATCTGTCCGCAGATATTCAAGCATGTCGGCTTCGTTGATCACCGCTTTGTTGCCCAGGGAAATGAACCTGGAAAAGCCGATGTTTTCCTCCAAGGCCCAGTCCAGAATGGCCGTGCACAGTGCGCCGGACTGGGAGAAAAAGGCAATGGAGCCGTCCTGAGGAAACCCCGATGCGAAGGACGCGTTGATGTGATCTCGGGGACCAATCAGTCCCAGGCAGTTGGGGCCGACCATGGCTATGTGGTGGGTGGTGCAAATTTCGATGAGACGGCGTTCCAGGGAAGCCCCCTCCTCGCCGACTTCTTTGAATCCCGCAGTGATCACGATGGCGGCGCGAATCTTACGCCGGGCCAAGGCTTCCATGGCTGGAATGACCGCTGCCACAGGGAGGACAACGACAGCAAGGTCAATGTCCTCGGGAAGGTCATCGATGGTTTTGACCGTGGGGAGTCCCAGAATCGCATCGGTCGTGGGGTTGACCGGAAACAGGGTGCCTGTGAATCCCGCGTCAAGCATGTTGGCGACGACAGCGTGTCCGACTTTTCCAGGGTGCGTCGATGCCCCAATGATGGCGACGGTCTTTGGCGAAAAGAGTGCGGAAATGTTGTCGGTGAGGTTCATTGTCGTGCCTCTTTTTTTGGGGGGCCGTGATGGCCGTGCGACGAGGAAAAGGGCTGCCCCTGGATGGGGTGAATGATGGTCCGTATGTGAAGATCTTAGATTTGACAGGTTCAACCAGATTGCCGCTCTCGAAAATGGCATCGGAAGCAACAAGGTATAAAGGAATGATAAGTGGGAGGTGGGGAGGCAAGCAATCTCGTACAAGAGGTTTTATGTGCCATTTCTTTTGGTTTTAGAGCCGAGACTTGCATGGAATAATCTGCGGTTGCCTTATTCTCGTGGTATGCAAGTTTGCAGCATTGTTCTCTAGGACGTAGACTCATAAATCCCGCCGAATTGCGTTGGTTGCCAAGGGATACAATGGCAGGAGCCGCCGCGAAGGCGATGCTGGGACATCGGTGAGCGGTGGCGACGAACCAGGGTGTTCCTTGGCG
>JAFGWD010000258.1 GCA_016937315.1 Rhodospirillaceae bacterium | reverse complement strand
CGTCACCTTATCGGTTTCCAGCTCGACCAGAGGCTCATCGGCGGTCACCGTTTCGCCAACTTGCTTGAACCACTTCGCGACGGTGGCTTCGACCACCGATTCCCCTAACGTCGGGACGACGATTTCATAAGGCATGTTGTTCTGACCAATGCTTGTCACGGAAAGATGCGTAGTACGTGGGGGACGAATCACCCCTTCTTCGGAACCGACCCTTGCGGCAACAGCCGCGCGAGCTTCGTGCTGCGACGGAACGGTTGGAATAAATCTTCGCGCTGACCCAGCAGAGCTTGTTCAACAATCGCCGCCTGTTCAGCAGTGTGATTGCGAAGAAGTCCCGTCGCCGGGGATGCCGCCGCACGCCGCCCAATATAGGTCGGGCGGGTGTCGGTGCGGCCCAATTCCTCCATCAAGAAGGACAGTCGCGGCTGTGCAAACAGCCAAGCCCCCATGTTCGCCGGTTCTTCCTGAACCCAAAAAATCTCGGCATTGGGGTACCGCGACAAATGGCGGAACAGCGTATTTTTCGGCCACGGATAGAGCTGTTCGACGCGCACAACAGCGA
The DNA here is from genome assembly GCA_016937315.1 of Rhodospirillaceae bacterium. Classification (GTDB taxonomy): domain Bacteria; phylum Pseudomonadota; class Alphaproteobacteria; order Rhodospirillales; family Rhodospirillaceae; genus Oleispirillum. The sequence goes on along the minus strand of JAFGWD010000258.1, from coordinate 2,819 downwards.
CATCATCAATGCCACGCTCAGCACGCCCTGCAACCAAATCAAAGTAAACCTTGCCGGAACACAACAGCACGCGACGCACCTTGTCATCCGCAGCCAGGGTATCGACCTCACCAATCGTCCGCAGGAAGCGCGTCTCCGGCATAAATTCAGACACCGCGCTCACCATGCGCTTATCGCGCAACATGGATTTGGGCGTCATCAGAATCAAAGGCTTGCGGAAATTCCGCCGAACCTGACGCCGCAAGGCATGAAAGTAGTTGGCCGGAGAGGTGAAATTGCCAATCTGCACGTTGTCTTCGGCGCAGAGCTGCAAATAGCGCTCCAACCGCGCCGAACTGTGTTCCGGCCCCTGGCCTTCATACCCATGCGGCAGCAACATCACCAGACCCGACATACGCAGCCACTTGGACTCCGCCGAAGACACAAACTGGTCGATAATCACCTGTGCACCGTTGGCAAAGTCACCAAACTGGCCTTCCCACAACACCAACTGATGCGGCTCGGCCAATGAGTAACCGTATTCGTATCCCAGAACCGCGTTTTCCGACAACGGGCTGTCAAGAATTTCGAAGCGTCCCTGATCCGGCCCCACATGAGCCAGAGGCACATAACGCTCCTCGCTATCCTGGTCGATCAACACGGCATGGCGTTGCGAAAACGTGCCGCGCCCGCAGTCCTGACCGGACAAACGCACCGGCGTTCCCTCCGCCAACAGGGTCCCGAAGGCCAAAGCTTCTGCCGTCGCCCAGTCAACGCCTTGCCCACTCTCCATCATTTGCCGCTTGGCATCCAACTGACGCAGAATCTTGCGGTTGATGTTGATGCCTTCGGGAACCGACGAGATGGCGTGCCCGACCACCCGCAGTGCATCAAGCTCCACCCCGGTGGGTTCCTCAGAGAACGACGCATTCTCGTCAGGCGTATCACTGTCTTCATCCTGCCCTTGGGTCAGTCCGGCCCAACGACCTTCCAGCCAGTCTGCCTTATTCGGCCGGAACGACTTCGCCGCCGCAAACTCGGTCTCCAAACGGTCATGGAATGCAGAAACCATGCTGTCCGCCTCGCCCGCTGCGATCACACCGGCATCCGTCAAAACACGGGCATACACCTGGCGCGTCGTCGGATGCCGCGCAATCTTGCGATACATAATCGGCTGCGTGAAGGCGGGCTCGTCACTCTCATTGTGTCCATGGCGGCGATAGCAAACCATATCCACCACCACATCGGTTTTGAATTCCTGACGGAATTCCACGGCAATGCGGGAAACGTGGACAACCGCCTCGGGATCATCGCCATTCACGTGAAAAATCGGTGCCTGCACGGCTTTCGCCACATCGGTGCAATACGGACCTGAGCGCGAAAACCGTGGAGCCGTGGTAAAACCAATCTGGTTGTTGATCACCAAATGCAGAGTGCCGCCGGTGGTATACCCCCGCAACTGCGACAGCATCAGACATTCGGCAATGACCCCCTGCCCGGCAAGGGCCGCATCACCATGGATCAAAAGCCCCATCACTTCCTTGCGATCGACATCGCCGCGTTGCTCTTGCTTGGCGCGGACCTTACCCAAAACCACGGGGTCAACCGCATCCAAATGCGACGGGTTGGCGGTCAAGGATAAATGCACGGAAATCCCATCGAATTCACGATCCGCTGAGGTCCCCAGGTGGTATTTCACATCGCCAGACCCCTGCACGTCTTCGGGATTCGCCGGATTACCCTGAAACTCCGAGAACATCGCACGGTAAGGTTTGTGTAAAAGAGTGGTCAGCATGTTCAAGCGCCCACGGTGCGCCATGCCCAGAACCACCTCACGAATGCCCAACTGACTGCCGCGCTTCAGAATCTGTTCAATCGCAGGAATCGTCGTCTCGCCGCCCTCCAAGCCGAACCGCTTGGTGCCGGTATATTTCAACTGCAAAAACCGCTCAAATCCCTCGGCTTCAGTCAGGCGTTCCAAAATGGCCCGCTTACCGCGATCTGTGAACCGAATGAGATTGGCCTCGGCCTCCATGCGTTTCTGAATCCAGGCCTTCTGGTCCGGGTCCTGAATATGCATGTATTCAACACCGATGGTGCCGCAATAGGTCTGTTGCACCACCTGAATGATGCGTCGGAGTGACGCTTTCTCCAGACCCAGCACGTAGTCCATATAGATTTCACGGTCGAGATCATCCTCCGTGAAGCCATAGGACCGGAAATCCAACTCCGGGTGCTGCGGCGGCTTTGCCATTTTCAAGGGATCAAGGTCCGCCATCAAATGGCCGCGCACGCGATACACGCGGATCATCATCAAGGCCCGGATCGAATCCACGATGCGTTTGCGAATCTCATCCTCGCTGGCACCAACACCGGCAAGCTCTGCGGCACCCGCCTTCACTCCCTTGCCCGGCGTCTTCGGCGGCGGCGCATCAGGGTCCGGCACGCCAATCACCTGGGTGCCGCGCTTCGCCCACGGCGTCGCAACGAAATCACCATGCACCGAGGCGGCATCATCGGCCAATTCGGCGAAATAAGGGAGCCAACTGGCATCCACGGACGCAGGGTCCTCCAGATACCGGGCATAAAGCTCGGCAATGAAGGTGGCGTTGGCGCCGGTTAAGAACGAAGAATCGTGAAATCCAACCATATACCCGGGTCGACACGGCGCTTAACCGTGAAGCCTCCTTTTTTCGGTTCACGCACCGGATCGTCCGGCACAAAAGAGCCGGACGCCGGAAAACCGGCGTCCGGACAATCGGTTAAAGAGCCTTCATGGCTTCAAGCATGGTTTGTCCGAGGGCTGCGGGAGATTCCGCGACAAACAGTCCGCAATCGCG
>JAFGWD010000257.1 GCA_016937315.1 Rhodospirillaceae bacterium | reverse complement strand
TCCGCACCGTATTGACGGGCGGCGTCAGCCCCAAGGCGGCCCAAGATTGACGCAAAGGCTGCACGTTCAGGCCCGACAGGTTGGCGGCTTCGGCTCCGTCGCACCATATCCGCTCCAGCAGGTGGGGGTAGGCGGAAATGGTGATTTCGGCGGACTCGGCTCCGGGTTGTGCAAAGTCGCGTGCCGTCTCGAACATCTCTAGATGTGTGGCGGGTGGAGATAGGCGATGATCGGGAAAGGCGGCTTCGACGTCTTGGCGCAAACGACGGGCAATCATCGGTGGCGTGGCGAAGTGGATCAGGTGTGACATGGGAGACCTTTCGCGGGCAGTCGTTCGCCACCACGCAGGATGTTGCGTGCAAATTGGAACACTTCGTCCAGTTCGCTCAGGTGTGCCTGCCAAGCGGTTTCGGACGCATCAAGGACATGCAGGCGAGACATCGCTCCACCGCGCATGACGACGCGGCGGCGTCCCATCAACACCAGGACAGGGTCGTGGGTGGCGGTGAGGATGATTTTTCCGCGATCCGCCAGGGCTGCAATTGCCGCATGTTTGTCGATTCCGGCATTTTCCAGTTCGTCCAGCAGGATTACCGGTGCGTCGGAGATCAGCGCAATATCGGCGATCATCAGAGCGCGGGTTTGCCCACCACTCAAACCTTGCAGGGGGTCCCTCCGCTGGATGGGTTCACCGCATAGCGTGTTGGCGAGAACAAGCACCGTGCCAGGCCAGTCCTCTGCGACCTTGCCCATGCAGGCCGCATGGGTTGAAATGAAGGTCGAGACATCAGTATCAATGACGAAATTGGTGCGCTGAGACAGGGTGGCGACCAACCCCAGGGGCATACGGTCAGGAACCTCGCCATTCAGCAGGATGCGCCGTCCCGATGGTGTATCGCCATCGGCCAACTGTTCGATGTCGGATAACAGCTCGCTTTTGCCAGAGCCGGTGGGCCCGACCACCGCCAAGGTATCTCCGGGAGCTAAGTCGATGCGGGGGATATCCTCCGTTTCGCCACCACGACCACGCCCGGCGAGAATGGAAAGGCTTTTGAGGCTCATAGACCTGCCTCCCAGTCAAGTTTTTCAACATTTCCGGTCTGGTAGGCGCGGCCAATCCGCCGTTCTCCGGTGCAATAGGAACAGATTGAGGCGGGCATGTCATGACGCAGCCGCGACGTTGCGGAGGCCTCCCGGTTGGGGCGCTGCAACAGCCAGCGCAGCAAGGCCCGTACCCCTGTCCCGGTCAGGCCATTTATGGAAAGAATCGTTGCGTGTGGTGCGCTTTGTGGCAGGCCGTGGATGAACACCTCACGCTCTGCCTGGGACACCAAATCCCCCTTTGTGACCAAAACCAGATCGGCGCAGGACAACATGGGACCCATTTTTGTGGGCACATCAAAGCCCCCTAAGCAGTCCACGACGGTGGCCGCTGGGATGTCTTCGATATGGGGGGCACAGCGCAGGCAAAGGCCAGCGGTTTCGATGAACAAGATGTCGGCGCCATGGTGATGCCCCCACGCAATGGCTTCTTCCATATTCGAGACGAAGTAATGATCTGGGCACAGGTAGTCTGACAGGCCACTGATCGTCGGGATGCCGAAGTCTCGCTTTAGGCGTTCCGCGTCGGCGGTGCTGCGGGTGTCAAACTTGACGGCGGCAGGCTTGCGTCCAGCGGCCAGCAAGGCCTTGACGGCATGTGCAATGATTGCGGTTTTCCCGACGCTTGGTGGGCCAGCCATGGTGAGAATGATCATAATTGATTTTGATACTCAATTGCAGTAGTTGAGGGAGTGTGTTCTAGCAGCATGTTTTGGGGGCTGCTACCCGATGCCGTCATTTCCATACCCCGAAACGGAATCAGCAAGGGGGGACGCGATGATCCGCTTGCACATCGCCTCAACGTTTGGGGAGGGTGATGCGTTTCGCGCCTGTGGTTTTCCTCGGGTAGAGTGTTTGCGTGAGGGATTCTGGTTGGGGGTGGCCACATGCATGGCGGCATCCCCACCGTTCCATCTGATCGCACAGAATATGCGTGCGGTGACCTTGATCTGTCCTCTTGACTGTGCGCGTGCCCCTGCTCCGCCACCAAACACAAGGTGCGTTGTCCTGTCTTCCAGGGGGACGGGGGATCTGTCTGTCCCACCGGGGGGAGGGAGCATTATTCTGGCGATGGACGTGCGGTTGTTGCGCCATATTCTTGGTGCTGATTTCGACAGCCTACCAGCGGCGGCACTGGCCGTGGCCACGGGGAGCCCCAGCCATTGTCAAGATGTTCGCGTCATGCGGTCAGCTGAACATATTCTGGCCGCCAGTGCGATACGCGACTGCACGCACACCGGGGCTGTCCGCAACGTCTATCTGAAGAGTAAGGCGTTGGAGCTTTTTGCGTTGTCTTTCAGTGCATTAAAACGGCAGGAATGTCCCATCCGGTCCCATGTTATGCCTCAGCGTGATACGGCACGCATGATGCAGGCTAAGGAGATATTGCTCTCTCGTCTTGAGGATCCACCGGGATTGACGGAGCTCGCGGCATTGGTCGGCGTGTGTGAAACGCGGTTGAAAATTGGCTTTAAGCATGTGTTCGGGGATACGCCCTTTGTTTTTCTTAGAAAACACCGCATGACCCTGGCGCGGGAGTTATTGCTTCGAGGAGAGTCCAGCGTTAGCGATGCGGCGTCAACCATCGGATACACCAATGTCAGCCACTTTATCGACGCGTTTGTCCGGCAATATGGTGTGCGTCCCGGCGAATTGGTGCGGGCGGCCCGAGACTATAGAATTCCCGAAGAAAGCCGTGTCGCGAACGAATAGGTCAGCATTGATGTGCCCAACAGAACCACCAAGAGACCGCCGCACAGACTGGCTGTTCCTGCGGCAAGGCGGAGGGTCCGGCTGCT
>JAFGWD010000002.1 GCA_016937315.1 Rhodospirillaceae bacterium | reverse complement strand
CATGTGACCAGTGTATTGAACACGATGTCGAGCACGGTGCGGCAGGCACGGCGGCTCGGACTGTCCAGGGCGTCGCAGTACAGCGAATCCTTGCGGATATCGAAATAGAACGCCGACAAATCCATGGCGCAGAAATTATGGATTTCCTGGAACAGCTCATGGAAAGAAAAGGTCTCGTTGCAACAGCGTCGGACGTGATCGTCCAAGTCGCTTAAACGGTGCAAAACCCAGCGTTCCAACTCCGGCATTTCAGCGGCGGGCAGACGCTCGGTTTCCGAGAAGTCGTTCAGGTTGCCCAACAGGTATCGCAGGGTGTTGCGCAGGCGGCGATAGACGTCGGTGGTGCGCGATAGGATTTCTTTGCCAATGCGCAGATCTTCAGTGTAGTCGGAGCCCAACACCCACAGGCGCAAAATATCCGCGCCCATTTGGTTGGTGACATCCTGTGGCGCGACGGTGTTGCCTAGGGACTTGGACATCTTGCGGCCTTGCTCGTCGAGGACGAAGCCGTGAGTCAGCACCGTATCATAAGGTGCACGGCCTCGTGTGCCGCAGCTTTCCAACAGAGAGCTTTGGAACCAGCCGCGATGCTGGTCTGACCCCTCAAGGTAGAGTGCTGCAGGCCAAGTAAGGTCGTTGCGGTCTTCCAGCACGAAGGCGTGCGTGCAGCCCGAATCGAACCATACATCCAGGATGTCGCTGACCTTGTCATAGTTGGCCGCATCGTATTCTGGGCTCAGGAATTGTTCGGCGGGCGCGGTGAACCAGACATCGGCTCCGGCTTCCTTCACGGCATCGACGATGCGCTGCATGACCGTGGCATCGCGAAGCGGTTCGCCGGTTTTTTTGTCAACGAACACGGCGATCGGGACGCCCCAGGCCCGCTGACGAGACACACACCAGTCGGGACGGCCTTCGACCATAGAACGGATACGGTTTTTGCCCTGCGCTGGGACCCAGCGGGTGGCTTCGATGGCGGAAAGGGCCGTATCACGCAAAGCGTTGGTGTCCATGGAGATGAACCACTGCGGCGTGTTGCGGAAGATCAGTGGAGCCTTTGAACGCCAGGAGTGTGGATAGCTGTGGACCAGTTTGCCGCTGGACAGCAAGGCTCCGGCCTGAGTCATCGCCTTCAGGATATCGGGCGCGACCTTGAACACGTGTTTTCCTGCAAACAGCGGGACATGGGGATAATAGGTGCCGTTGTCGGCAACGGTGTCCGGCACGGCGATGCCGTTGGCGACGCACAAACGCCAGTCGTCTTCGCCGTGGCCAGGAGCCATGTGGACAAATCCAGTGCCCTGGTCGGTGGTGACAAAGTCGCCTGCCATTAAGGGGACATTGAACGTATATCCGCTGTCGGCCAATGGGTGGCGGCAAACCGTACCCGCCAGATCGGTCCCGGTGATTTCAGCGACGATCTCATAGGCGGTGATTTTGGCTTCCTTGACAACATCTTCAACCAGATCTGCCAGGACCACAAAGCGTTCGCCAGCGCGTGCCAGGCTCATGCCATCGGTGTCTTTGACCGCGACCACGGCATAGGTGAAGTCGGCACCATAGGCAATGCCACGGTTGCCGGGCATGGTCCATGGGGTCGTCGTCCAGATCACCACAGAGGTCCCCTCCAGCGCGGGGACTGAGGCCTGTGCCACCGGGAAGCGCACCCAGATCGTTGTCGAGGTGTGATCGTGGTATTCGACCTCCGCCTCGGCCAGGGCGGTTTTTTCCACCACCGACCACATCACCGGTTTTGCCCCCTTATAGAGGCCGCCGTTGAGCAGGAACTTGCCCAGTTCGGCAACGATGCGGGCTTCAGCGGCGAAGTTCATGGTGGTGTAGGGGTGGTTCCAATCGCCACCGATCCCGAGGCGTTGGAACTCGGCCTTTTGCACATCAATCCAGTGTGCCGCGAATTGGCGGCATTCTTCGCGGAACTCAATGACCGGAACCGTATCCTTATCTTTGCCGGCAGCGCGGTACTTTTCTTCGATTTTCCATTCGATCGGCAGGCCGTGGCAGTCCCAGCCCGGCACATAACGGGCGTCTTTGCCCATCATTTGCTGGCTGCGGACAATAACGTCCTTCAAAATCTTGTTCAGCGCATGACCAATGTGGAGGTTGCCGTTGGCATAGGGCGGACCGTCATGGAGAATGAATGGTACGCGGTCAGCCCCTGCTTTACGCAGGCGACCTTCCAGGTCCATGGCTTTCCAACGGGCCAAAAGCTTGGGTTCCAATGTCGGTAGCCCGGCCTTCATCCCAAAGGATGTGGAGGGCAGGAACACGGTCGATTTCGTCTCCACGCTCATTTTGCTCATACGCTCATGGTTTGCGCCGAATCGGTCAGGATCTGGCGGGCGGTTGAGGCATCGCTTTGAATTTGACGCTTCAGTGTCTCGATGCCGTCGAATTTACGTTCATCGCGCAGAAAGTGTGTGAAGGCTACGCGAAGGTGGCGATCATAGAGACTTTCTTGCACATCGAACAGATGGACTTCCAATACCGTTCCGACTCCGTCAAAGGTCGGGCGGTGGCCGCAGTTGGCGACCCCGGAAACGATGCGGCTTTCGTCATCAATTCTGACTTGGACGGCATAGACGCCGGGGCGCGGACGTAAGGTATCGGTCAGGTGGATGTTGGCGGTGGGGAAGCCGATGGTGCGACCTCGTTTTTCACCGTGCTCGACCCGGCCTTCGATGGTCCAGTGCTGGCCCAAAATGGCCTTGGCATCGGCGCACCGGCCTTCGCGAATGGCATCACGCGCTGCCGTGGAAGAGAGAATGACACCGGCGCGTCCGGTGACGGCGGCCAATTCGGTGACACCGAATCCGAGGGCGGCTCCGGCACGGTTCAAGGACTCGGGTGTCCCTGTTCGTCCTTTGCCGAAGGCATAGTCGTGGCCGATGACGATGTGTCGTGTGTCGAGGGCACGCACCAGAGTGTTCTGGATAAAGTCCTCGGAAGTGGTTTGTGCATAGGTAAGGTCGAAGGCCTGCACAAATAAGAAATCTACGTTTAAGGCCTCAATCAGTCGTGCCTTGATGCGAAACGGCGTGAGGCGGAACGGGGCCAGTTCTGGCTGAAAGATCGAACGCGGGTGTGGCTCAAAAGTCAGCACGCCGAACGGTCGATCCTCGGCACGGGCGAGAGCCAGTCCGGTGGCGATGACGGCTTGATGGCCGCGATGCACGCCGTCGAAATTGCCGATGGCGACAACACCTTGGCGCAAATGCGCTGGGACATCGTCGGTGTGCCGCAGAATCATCATGGCAGTCGATCCGTTCCTTACGTGTCTTAAAAAGTCCGCCGCATAGGGGTATGCGATCCTGGGGCGTCGCGCAACCCGGTTGATGGAACGGAACTCACAGGAGTCGGATAAGGCGTGGTCTTTGGTGATGTGCGAATCCCCCTCCCTTTTGGGGTGGGGCGCGTCTGAATAACCCGTTGCAGACGGCGCTTGAGGCACAGTGCTGATGTATGGACTTTCATCAAAATGAAACCATTTTCCTGGCGGAAGTCATTGGAATAAATAGGAAAACGAAAAGTGAGATGGTGTGGGATGTGGGTTTTTAGGTCAGAGAGCCTGTCCTATCCATACGGATAAAATTGCGTCTCTCTTGGTTTCATGTTAGACGGCTGCCTTCGAAAAGCAAATGCGCGCCGACCCTGGGGAGGGGAGGATCGCGTGAAAAACAGTAGGGGCTGGCTCGACAATGCCTGTTTTCACGGGGTGCGTCGGGGCTCCGCTTTTGGGGGCCTCCTTGATCGAGGTCGTTGTCCGGATGGGGGTCCGGAAAACGGCGACACGTCCGGCTTTGCCAATTTTTGGCGGCGCTGTGGCGCGTGTCTACGCGTTTCTGTTCTTTCTTCTTTCTCTTGTCCTTATCTTTGGAAATTCCGTTGCGAGGTCTTTTTTGCACGCAGTATTTTGCGTGTCTTCGCTTCGGACTTCCCTTTTATGGAATTACAACCGTTTTGCGGAAAGCGCCGTGCCGCGAACGGTCCGGTTTGTCGTATGTGCAGGCCGACTTCATTCCGCCATGCGTGGTGGAAATACTGCGTTGAAACCCCAGAATTCCGGGGCGGGACGCGATAGGCGGTGCGTGAAACCTTGGTGTCACACGAGGCTGGAACGCGGTAAAGAACAATGATACATATGCCCTCCCAGTCTTGAAATTATCGGAAAATTGTATCCCAATGGCGATAGCAAAAGAACTCCTCGAAGAACTTGAAAAGCGTCGTTCTGTGGCGCTTGCTGGCGGCGGCCCCGAAAAGGCCGAAAAGCGCCACCAAAAGGGTCAGTTGACCGCCCGCGAGCGGTTGGACCTGCTGTTCATGCCGGAAACCTTTCAGGAATTCGGCCTGCTGGTGCGTCATGCCACCCGCGGCTTCGGCATGGATAAGAAAGACATCCCCTGTGATGGCGTGATCACTGGCGTGGGCTACTGCGGCGGCAAGCCGGTTGCGGCTTACTCCCAGGACTTTACGGCTTCCGGCGGTTCGCTGGGTTCCATGCACGCGCGTAAAATCGCGAACCTGCAGGAATTCGCCGTCAAGGCCGGTATGCCGATCGTTGGCATGAACGACTCCGGTGGGGCGCGTATTCAGGAAGCCACCGATTCTCTGAATGGTTATGGCGATGTGTTCTATCGCAACGTTCTGGCTTCGGGTGTGGTGCCGCAGATCGCTGTCATTGCTGGCCCGTGTGCCGGTGGTGCGGCGTATTCGCCGGCACTGATGGACTTCCTGATCATGACCCGCAACACCGCGAATATGTTCATTTGCGGCCCGGACGTGATTAAGGCGGTGACCGGTCAGGTTTGTACGATGGCGGAAATCGGCTCGGCTCAGGCCAATGCCTCGGTCTCCGGTAACGTGCACTTCATTGCTGAAGATGACCGTGACGCGATTGCCATCACCCACAAGATCTTGTCGTTCTTGCCTTCCAACAACATGGAAGAGCCGCCGCATCATCTGACCGAGGAACTGGTCCTCGCTGATGATCCGGAAATGAACAACCTGATCCCGGAAACCAACAAGGCGCCTTTGGATGTCCGTCCGGTCATCTCGCGTTTGGTTGACGGCGGTGACTTCCTGGAAGTTCACAAGGAATTCGCCAAGAACATGATCGTTGGTTGGGCGCGTGTCGGCGGCGTTGTCGTCGGTATCATTGCCAATCAGCCGGCGTTCAAGGCGGGCTGCATCGATATTGATGCCTCGGATAAGGGTGCCCGCTTTATCCGCTTCTGTAATGCGTTCAACATCCCGTTGTTGACCCTCGTCGACACCCCCGGCTATCTGCCGGGCGTCGCACAGGAACGTGGCGGCATCATCCGTCACGGCGCGAAGCTGTTGTTCGCGTACTCTGCGTCGACCGTTCCGAAGGTAACGCTGGTTATGCGTAAGTCCTACGGTGGTGCGTATTTGGCGATGTGCCCGGGTTCGCTCGGCGCGGATATCGTCTTTGCGTGGCCGACCGCTGAAATTGCGGTGATGGGTGCCGATGGTGCGGTGAACGTGCTGTTTGGCAAGGCGATTAAGGAAGCCAAGGATCCGGCGAAGGCACGTGCTGAGCACGTG
>JAFGWD010000256.1 GCA_016937315.1 Rhodospirillaceae bacterium | reverse complement strand
CCACGCACGGACCGCACCGTCTCCTCGCAGGCTCCAAAATTCTCGGACCTGCCTCACCCCACAGACGTCATTGCAACCGCCCTACCCAAGGCCCCAATGCCGGACTTACAACTCCGCAACTCCGCCGGATTGGTCTTACCAACCATATCACCTGATGGGCGTCGCCCTTGGCAGGCCTATGGGCGCCCCTTCGCAGGCAAACCACGCACACCACGCATCGCCATCGTCGTGCGCGTTGGCTTGTCCGCAGACGCCACCCGCGCTGCGATCGAGACTCTGCCTCCGGATGTTACGCTCGCCTTCGACGTCAATACCCCTCAACTCCAAACCGCCCTTGCCACAGCACGAAAAGCTGGGCATGAGACCCTGCTGGAGATCAGCGTAGAGTCCAGCGCCTTTCCCGCCGCCGATCCAGGACCCAATGGTCTGCTGACCACCTTATCCGTGGACAAGAATCAAGACCGCCTCCATCACGCCCTGGCTCGCGGCGATGTTTACACCGGCCTTCTGGTCCAGAATGGAGACCGCTACACGGCATCGGCACCGCATTTCACAGCTTTCATGAACGACCTCAAACACATGGGCCTCGCTTACATCGCCACCAGAAGGGATGCCCCTTTTGAAACCATTGAGGCACGCCCCGCTCACGCAAGCATCGACGTCAGTATCCCCAGCGATAGCTTCCGCGAGCGCATTGCGGCCCGTCTACAGCAAACCGAGGCCATCGCCAAAGCACGCGGGCACGCCCTTTTGGTCACCGATGCCACACCACTGGCTCTGTCCATGGTCCTCCGATGGAGCGGCGGACTGCCCAACAAATCCCTGCAACTTGCCCCCATTTCTGCCATGGTGAAAGAATGACGGTTTTACTTCCGTTGAGCCAACGCCCTTATCGCCTGGGTGTTGGCATCGTCCTCCTGAACGCCCAATCCCAGGTCTTCGTGGCACAACGCATCGATACCCCGTCTCCAGCCTGGCAAATGCCTCAAGGTGGCATTGATGCGGGAGAAGACCCGCGCACCGCCGCATTCCGTGAAATGGAGGAAGAAATTGGTACCTGTGCCGCTGAAATCCTCGCGGAAACAGAGGACTGGTTGACCTATGACATTCCTGCGGAAATTGCCGATCACCTTTGGAAAGGGCGTTTTCGCGGACAGAAGCAAAAGTGGTTTCTGATGCGCTTCACCGGTACTGATGCAGACATCAATATTGCCACCAAGCACCCAGAGTTTACCACATGGCGATGGACAGACTTTCACTCTCTTCCAGATGTGATCGTCCCCTTTAAGCGCCCTCTTTATACCGCTGTGGTTGACTTTTTTTCGCCACATATACATATCTAAAGACATAACTCTTCGAGAATACCCTTGATATACCCGATGGTTACAAAAGATACTTATGAGACGCAGAAGCCTATATCTTTACTGCACTAGGGGCAGGAGGATTCGCAACGTTGAAACTCTCAACACGCATTGCCCTAGCCTATCTTATCCTTTCGATCATTTGGATCGCCACGTCCGATCCCTTACTTTCGTCCGCATTTCCCTCTTCCTTTCCCTCCATAAGCCTCTATAAGGGTTGGGTTTTTGTCGTCATAACCGCCCTTCTCTTAAAAGTCTGGTTATCTGCCGAGGAAACCCGGCGCGATATTGCTGAAGCCAAACTCCAGGAAATCTCTGTAACCGATGCCCTAACCGGCATGCGAAACCGCACCGCCTTCATTGAACATCTTGAGCACGCCGTGCACATCGCCGCCCGCGAGAACCGACATTTTGGTTTACTGTTCATTGATGTCGATAATTTTAAGGGCGTGAATGACGGCCACGGTCACGCCATCGGCGATGGCCTGTTGTGTGAAGTCGGCAACCGCATCCAAGCGACCATTCGCGCTTCTGACATCGCTTCACGCTTGGGGGGAGATGAATTCGTCATCCTGGTCAGGAGCAGCGAGGACCTCACGACACTGAGCACACGGATACTCACTGCCATGCACCGCCCCTTCGTGATTCAGGACATGCCCCTCGCCATCACCGTCAGCATCGGGATGTCCCGGTATCCCGAACACGGAACAACCGCCGACACCCTTCTCCATGCCGCCGATGCCGCTATGTATCGCGCCAAGGCCGAAGGCCGCAACCGGGCGATCGACGCAACGAATTAGAAACCTCATCACAACAAGAAACCCCCGCTGAAACAGCGGGGGTTTCTTGTTGATGCAAAGCCCCTTAGTGGTAGGCCAGTTCGCCCTTCACGGCAGAAAGCATTGCCTGAGCAATCCGCAACTCTGACTCGGCCTTCAACATGGTTTCATCGTCACCGTCCAAGGACGCCTGATAGGCCAGATTTGCAGCATCAAAGCGTGCTTCCACCACCTTCATCGACAGATCAGAGACAAGCTCTGCCTCCTCCGCCAAAACCGTGCAGGTGTCCTGGGTGATTTCAGCAAAGCCACCCGCAACGAAAATCCGTTCTTTCGGCTTGCCGTCTTCAAAAATCACGATGACGCCGGGACGTACCGTCGCCAACTTCGGCATATGTCCGGGTTGGGCCCCGAAGTCACCTTCGGCACCCGGAACCACAACCATTTCCGCCGGCTGGCTGAAGAACAGCCGTTCCGGAGAAACGAGTTCGAAACGCGTGGTTGCAGCCATTTGGGTTCCCTTCCCTTACGCGGCGTCGGCCATCTTCTTGGCTTTGGCAATCGCTTCCTCAATGGTGCCGACCATGTAGAACGACTGTTCCGGCATATGATCGTACTGTCCTTCGATGATCCCCTTAAAGCCCTTGATGGTATCTTCCAGCTGCACAAAGACACCCGGAGAACCAGTAAACACTTCCGCCACATGGAACGGCTGTGACAAGAAGCGCTGAATCTTACGGGCACGTGCCACGGTCAGCTTATCCTCTTCGGACAATTCATCCATACCGAGGATCGCGATGATGTCCTGCAAAGACTTATAGGTTTGCAGAATACGCTGCACTTCACGGGCCACGAAATAGTGTTCTTCACCAACCACACGCGGATCAAGAATACGCGAAGTCGAATCCAGCGGATCCACAGCCGGGTAAATCCCCAACTCGGCAATCTGACGGGAAAGCACCGTGGTCGCATCCAAGTGCGAGAACGTGGTCGCTGGAGCCGGATCGGTCAAATCATCGGCAGGCACATAAACCGCCTGCACCGAGGTGATCGACCCTTTCTTGGTGGTGGTGATACGTTCCTGCAAGGCCCCCATGTCGGTACCCAGAGTCGGCTGATAGCCCACCGCCGACGGAATACGACCCAACAACGCCGACACTTCCGAACCTGCCTGCGTGAAGCGGAAAATGTTGTCCACGAAGAACAGCACATCCTGGCCTTCTTCGTCACGGAAGTATTCAGCCAGGGTCAAACCCGACAGTGCAACACGAGAACGTGCACCCGGCGGTTCGTTCATCTGGCCATAGACCAGAGCACACTTGGAATTCGGACCTTCCAGGTCGATAACCCCGGATTCGATCATTTCGTGATACAGATCGTTGCCTTCACGGGTTCGTTCACCAACGCCCGCAAACACCGAGTAACCACCATGGCCTTTTGCAATGTTGTTGATCAATTCCATGATCAACACCGTCTTGCCGACGCCCGCGCCACCGAACAGGCCAATCTTGCCACCCTTCGGGTAGGGCTCCAACAGATCCACAACCTTAATTCCGGTGACCAGAATCTCAGTTTCCGTGGACTGTTCGGAAAACTCCGGGGCAGAGCGATGAATCGGCAGCTTGCCCTTGGTCTTAACCGGACCCCGTTCATCAACCGGCTCACCGATTACGTTCAAAATGCGTCCCAAGGTCTCCGGTCCCACCGGAACCATGATCGGGCTTTTGGTATCCACCACGTCCTGACCACGCACCAAACCTTCGGTGGCGTCCATGGCAATGGTCCGCACCACGCCTTCCCCCAGATGCTGCGCCACCTCAAGGATCAAACGATTTCCTTGATTGCTGGTTTCAAGGGCGCTCAGGATCGCCGGAATATCGTCGGAAAACTTGACGTCCACGACGGCACCCATGACCTGGGAGATCGTACCGACGTTTTTCTTCGCCATGAGTGTCACTCCTATCGAACAGCGGACGGGCGAAACCCGCCGCAAAATATCTTGCGCTTATACGGCTTCGGCGCCGGAAATGATTTCGATCAACTCGCGGGTAATGAAGGCCTGGCGCGTGCGGTTGTAGGTCAGTTCCAGATCGTCGATCATGTCACCGGCGTTACGCGTCGCATTGTCCATGGCGGTCATCCGTGCGCCATGTTCAGAAGCCTGGCTCTCCAAAAGGAAGCGGAATACCTGTACCGACAAATTGCGCGGCACCAAGGCATCCAGGATCCCTTCCTGCGAGGGTTCGTACTCGTAGGGTTTAACGAAGGCAACATCGGCCACCTCGCCGGACTCGGTCACGTCATCGACCTCCGGCGCGGCAAAGGGCACCACCTGCTGCCACGTCACCACTTGTGTCATTGCCGACTGGAAACGGTTGTAAACCCCCCAGCAGACATCAAAGGCACCTTCCTCGAACAAAGAGATCAAGGTCTTGGCGACTTCGTCACCTTCCGCAAAGGACACGCCCTTACGACCAAGGCCCTGACGCACATCAATGATCGCATCGCCAAACTCGGAACGCAGGAGATCACGCCCCTTGCGCCCAACGGCGAAGAACTTCACCGTTTTACCGGCCTCCGTTAACTCCCGCACCTTGTGGCGAACGCTCCGCGTCACCGAGGCATTGAAGGCACCGCACAACCCACGGTCAGAGGTAAAGAGGACGATCAAATGCACATCGGACTTGCCGTTTCCGGACATCAGGCGCGGTATCTTCGCACCTTTTCCCAAGCCCGCAGCAAGGTTGCACATCATGCGATTCATGCGCTCGGCGTAGGGACGCGCCGACTCGGCCGCTTCCTGCGCTCGGCGCAGTTTCGCAGCAGACACCATCTTCATCGCCGACGTGATCTTTTTCGTCGACTTGACTGAACTGATGCGCAGTCGCAGGTCTTTAAGGCTCGGCATGGGCTTTCACCTTCCGCAAGTCCAAAGGGTTATTCGAACGCCTTGGTGAAAGCATCCATCGCCGCCTTGAGCTTCGCTTCGACTTCGTCGGAGATCTGCTTTTCGGTACGAATGGACTCCAGGATATCCGAGTGATTGGCCCGAAGGTCACGCATCAACGCGGCCTCGTAACGGGTAACGTCACCGATCTCGATGCCGTCCAAATACCCAGAGGTCCCAGCGTAAATCACCACAACTTGTTCTTCGACCGGAATCGGTGCGAACTGTGGTTGCTTCAACACTTCGGTCAAACGCGCACCACGTGCCAACAGCTTTTGCGTGGCCGGATCAAGGTCAGACGCGAACTGTGCGAAGGACGCCATTTCCCGGTACTGCGCCAATTCAAGCTTAATTGACCCGGAGACCTTCTTCATCGCTTTGATCTGTGCGGCAGATCCCACACGCGACACCGAAATACCGACGTTCACTGCCGGACGAATGCCCTTATAGAACAGCTCCGTTTCCAGGAAGATCTGGCCATCGGTGATAGAAATCACGTTGGTCGGAATGTACGCCGAAACGTCACCGGCCTGGGTTTCAATCACCGGCAAAGCCGTCAACGATCCAGAACCATGCTCGTCGTTCATCTTTGCGGCGCGTTCCAACAGGCGAGAGTGGAGATAGAACACATCGCCGGGGAAAGCTTCACGCCCCGGAGGACGACGCAGCAACAACGACATCTGACGATAAGCCGTCGCTTGTTTGGTCAGATCGTCATAGAAAATCACCGCGTGCATACCATTGTCGCGGAAAAATTCACCCATCGCGCAACCGGTGTACGGTGCCAAGAATTGCAACGGAGCCGGTTCTGACGCGGTCGCCGCAACGATGATGGTGTAATCCATCGCACCGTT
>JAFGWD010000033.1 GCA_016937315.1 Rhodospirillaceae bacterium | reverse complement strand
TTCGTCGCGGGCCTGCCCAAGCCGAAAACTGCAACGCCAAAATCAAAGGAGGAAAAATCGGAAAAAGCCGCGTAAATTATCCGAAACCCGGAGCGGCGAGTGTCAGGCGATTACCATCTCTGTACACGCCAGAAATGGCGCAATTACACCAACGCGGTTAGTTCCGCCGGATTCCTTCTGTTGGATTCTATCCACTAGACCGCCTACCGCCAACTAGCGGCAATAACATTGTCAAGTTGCTGATGCTGTTCACCCGTCAAAGTTAACTGACCCGCCACTGGTGGCGCCATTGCAGCCATCGCCGAAACAAGAATAACAACACTCGCATGATCCAATACTTCCGTCACTGACGAAAGACTTATTGTCTCAATCTTATTATAATCAGAAACATACCAATCCTTAATGCATATTTCATCATTAGCGCCGATGATTGAAACGAGAAGATCATTGCTTGATTTTTCAAACCACAGTTGGTCACACGCGATCCCAGCCCCCAGGGACAGCTCGTCATTGCCGCCATCGGACTGAACCACCCGCGTCTGGGTCTCCACATGACTGCCAACAGCAACCAGATCGTCACCAAGATCCTGATTAATAATGAACCCAGGCACATAATCTGTAACCGTCTCCTGATAACTCTCCGTCCCGGAGCAATTGTCATAGATCGTGGTCGCGCCATCACCGCGCCCAAACACATAAACGTCGTTCCCAGAACCACCCTCTAAACGGTCCGTGCCAGAACCGCCAGATAAAGTATCTGCACCAACGAGACCAAATAATGTATCATTCCCTGCGCCACCCAAAAGTTCATTATCGAAATCATCACCAGAAAGCACATCGGCACAAGCAGAGCCAACTATGTTTTCAATATCAAGCAGGATATCACCTTGCGCATCACCACCACTGCAAGTTTGCTCTTTCAAATTGACGCACACGCCTTCTGATGAGCCACCATAAGAGACAGTATCCAAGCCAGCCCCGCCAGATAACAAATCTGCCCCGGCACCACCGACCAACAAATCGCTGCCGTCCCCTCCTTGCAGAGTATCATTACCTCCATTACCACTCAGAATGACAGGCCGGGAGTCACCTGCATTCACAGAAAAAATATCGGCCCCAGCATTACCTATAGAAACTTCTACATTTGATGCCGTCAAGTTAAGGACAGATCCATTTGGAGACAGCAGCAGAGCAACGTCGATCCCGTCACCCCCATCCACGACTAAGTCATCAGAATCAAAATACAAAATGTCATTTCCAGCACCACCATGCAGATCATCTGCACCTTTATCACCAGAAATGACATCATCACCTGACGCACCCCAGACGGTATCATTACCTGAAGCAGCAAATATCTTAGAACCACCATCTGCCGCAAAGATAGTATTCGCCGCGTCGTTCGCGAGAATAGCCAACACCCTACGATCTGACATCTGAATTGGGGCAACACCAGCTTCTGAACCTAAAACATCAACAGCAGAATTATCACCCAGACTAAACCTCAGCGATCCATCCGCATTTTCAGCAATATTCAAATCAAGATAAGTGAAGCTCACATCTGCTGATTTGCCAACAGCGCCATCCGACCAGGTAAACTGCCCCTGTCCAAGAACAGCATTATTTCCGACCCGATACGAGACACCATCAGAAGCCAGGCTCACAGAAGAGATACCAACATCGGGCAGAGACCTTACCTCAGCAGAATCTGAGACTCCATCACTATTAGCGTCCAACCAGACTTTGAACTTAGGCCACTCCGTGTCATTGGCATCCAAAATACCGTCAGCGTTACTGTCGAAATATTTCAGACCTTGAATATTAGATTGCGCTCCATCAACATAGCCGGTGAAGTTGATCTCATTACCATTCTGGATAAGGCCATCCCCATCGGCATCATATGCAAAAATCCCGTCCCCTCCCGTTACCCAGCCAATTGGCTCACGCACCCCATCGCCATCAACATCATATGTCGCGCCACTCGTTAAGAAACCCGTGACCAAAACCTTATTATCCCGATTCAGATCCAAAAGAAGAGGATCGCATTCTTGGATTCTATCTGGATCAATTTCGCATTCCTCTTCTTCCTTGCCGGAAAGGTCATCTGCCGTTATAGGCATCTCACCTAAATCCACCACACCACCTGACTCCACACCACCTCCCGTATTTCCACCTCCGCCTAAAGCTCCTGAATCCGAAACATTGCCCCCCCCTAAACCGGACCAAGGATCGTATTCAGGAGCCCATCCACCCGGGCCAACACCAACTGAATCCGAAGACGAACCCGTACCTCCGATGCTCTCGCTTGAGGAATTATCACTAGAATTACCGTGGACACTATTACCAGCACCACCCTGCTCATCCGTGCTATTAACACCTGTACTAATACCTACGCCAGAACCTGCAGCGTCGCCGCCATGAATTCCGTCTAACGCTGCATCATACGTTTCAACTAAGAATTGGCTACCAACGCTGCCCCCAACAGCCCTGCCTCCAGCACAAAGAACAGCCCCACTTAACAGCCCATCAGCTACAAATCCTGTCCCGAACCCCAGCAAACAACCACCAGCACCGCCCACTACTCCACCCATAACACCCGCCAAGGCACGAGCATGAGCTTCAGCCTCATCATATCCTCTTTGTATTCCACCAGAATAGTTCGTGCTGTAACCCAGCACACTACTCATTATTCCAAGGACTTTCGATGACACCTTCACGTCATCAATCATATAACGTGGAACCCCATCCTTGAACAACTCAGACGAAACATCCCCAAAACCGGAAACGTAATTCAATACATCTTCTAATTTGACTGCACTAGAATTGCTTGGCGCATCGGATTTAGATTGATCAGTCATTTACAACCCCTAATAATTTTTTAATTCCATCGCACGCAAGTAGAAACATAAACACAATACCTACATGGGGAACTAAAAACCCAAAGGCATATTTCACGTAAAATCCACTCTGACTCTCATAATACCCACCCCTGTAGCCCATAAAATAGACCACATACACAGAAAGGCATGTCATAATAAAGAATAGGAAATAGAATTGATGAAAAACTGATTTTATCATTCTAATTCTACAATACACCTTATTGTGAATGACGCATCCAGAGCAACAAACAACAATAAAAAAAGTATACAGTAAATTACAGATTAATGTAATTGCCATGAAATCTCTAACAGCATAATATCTCGCCTCAGCGCCTGCAACATCTGAATTATAAAAAGCTGAGAAAACTGCAAACGGCAGCGAAAACCATATGGTTGATCTATAAATTATCTGATGCTTCTCATTGAGATGCTTCAAGCTCATTTAATCACCTTATTTAAAGACCACTACATCAACCTTCTTATGAGATTGACAACGACTGAGAAGCATCACACCACCAAACTCCATCAACAAAAATAACCCGTTGCCCCATCAGAACATTCTTTAACGTATTTATTTGATATGTTATAAAGTCACCATTCTTAACCACAAAAAATAGCTAAGATTTACGTATCATGGATGTGGCCTTTTCTAAATGTCAACCATTTTATCGCCCGCGGGCGTTTTTTTAGGGCCAAGCGCGTGACAGCAGCAACACAAACAGTCGGCAATTTTGAATGCTATCCCATATTTGATACAGGCCTTTCATGCCTTTCTATTTTAGCGAGGTTCTTTGAGAAGCCGTGCAACTATGAACAGCTGCAGCGCCGCCACGGCGCCCCGGGCCTCGCCGCCAACGATATCGCCCTGACCCGTTACGCCAAGGAAATCGGATTTAAGGCTTCCGCCCTGAACAGCGAGTGGAAACGCCTGTCCCGCACGCCGTTGCCCTGCAT
The DNA here is from genome assembly GCA_016937315.1 of Rhodospirillaceae bacterium. GTDB lineage: Bacteria > Pseudomonadota > Alphaproteobacteria > Rhodospirillales > Rhodospirillaceae > Oleispirillum. The sequence goes on along the minus strand of JAFGWD010000033.1, from coordinate 32,188 downwards.
CGCGCGCCATCGCGACGGCGGCTGGTTCATCCTGGCCAAGATCGCCGAGGAACAGGTCCTGATCCAGGACCCGCGCGTCGGACGGCCGGAACAGCTCTCCCGCGAGGAAATGGAAACCCGCTGGGATGGTCGCCTAGTTCTGGTCGCAACGCGGGCGCAGATGGCGGCAATGGGCGCACATTTCGATTTAACATGGTTCATCCCTGCGGTGGTCAAATACCGCAAGTTATTCGGCGAGGTTCTTCTCGCTAGTTTCTTTCTACAATTGTTCGCCCTGGTCAGCCCGTTGTTCTTCCAGGTCATCACTGATAAGGTTTTGGTCCATCGAGCGCTCACCTCACTGGACGTTCTGATCTTCGCGCTGATCACCATCAGTCTGTTCGAGGTCGTTCTCGGGTTCCTGCGGACCTATATCTTTTCCCACACCACCAATCGAGTAGACGTGGAACTGGGCGCACGCCTGTTCCACCACCTGCTGCAATTGCCCATCGCGTACCACGGAGCACGGCGCGTCGGCGAGACCGTGGCAAGGGTGCGGGAGTTAGAAAACATCCGCTCATTCCTCACCGGTTCGGCGCTGACCTTGGCAATGGATCTGCTGTTTACCGTAGTGTTCTTCGCGGTGATGTTCTGGTACGCGCCCATCCTCGCCTGGATCGTCATCGGATCGTTGCCGTTCTATGTGGTTCTCTCCCTCGTCGCGACGCCGATTCTGAAACAACAGACCGAGGAGAAATTCCGCCGGGGGGCTGAAAACCAAGCCTTATTGGTAGAAGTCTGCAACGGTGTCGAAACCATCAAAGCCCTGGCCGTCGAACCGCAGATGCAGCGCAAATGGGAAGAACAACTGGCGGCCTATGTCCAAATCGCCTTCAAAGCAACCAGCTTCAGCGCCATGGCCGGTCAAGGCGTCCAAGCGATCCAGAAGATCGCCATGGCGCTAACGCTATGGTTCGGGGCCACCCTGGTGATGAAGGGCGAACTGACCATCGGCGGACTGGTCGCCTTCAACATGCTGGCCAGCCGCGTCGCCCAACCCATCCTGCGGCTGGCGCAATTGTGGCAAGATTTTCAGCAGGTACGCATCAGCATCGACCGACTGGGTGACATTCTCAACACCAAGCCGGAACCCTCCGCACAAGCCCGCGCCGCCCTGCCACCGATCAAAGGCGCGGTGGAAATCAGGGATGTGGTGTTCCGCTACCGCCCCGACCGCGCTCCGGTTCTGAAAGGAATTTCCATTCTGGTCCCCGCTGGTCAGGTGGTGGGGATCGTTGGCCCCTCGGGATCTGGAAAAAGCACGCTAACCAAGCTGATCCAACGCCTTTATCTGCCAGAATCTGGGCGCATCCTCATTGACGGCATGGACCTGTCCGCAGCCGATCCTGCGTGGTTGCGACGCCAGGTCGGCGTCGTGTTGCAGGAGAATTGGCTATTCAATCGTTCGGTCAAAGACAACATAGCCTTAGCCGACCCTTCAATCCCTCTCGACAGAGTTGTGCAGGCCGCGCAAATCGCTGGAGCGCACGACTTCATCAGCGAGCTTCCTGAAGGCTATGACACTATCTTGGGAGAGCGCGGAGGCACGTTGTCCGGCGGGCAACGCCAACGCATCGCGATCGCCCGTGCCTTGGTCACCAACCCTAAAATTTTAATCTTCGACGAAGCAACCTCGGCACTCGACTATGAATCCGAAAGGGCCATCCAGGACAACATGCGCCGCATCTGCGCCGCACGAACGGTGTTCATCATCGCGCACCGCCTGTCCACCGTTGCTGGAGCACACCGCATCATCGTTATCGACAAGGGTGAAATCGTCGAGGAGGGCAGTCAAGCCGAACTGATTGCACGAAAAGGACGCTATGCCAAACTGTGGGAAGCCCAAACCTGTACGACAACACAGCAAGCCTCGTCGCCGCCCATGTCGACCTCGCAAGGATCCATCATACTGAAAGCTGCGGCCCCAGAATGAGCGACGAGGACAAGATTGAGGAAAAGCCCACCTCGCAAACCATGGGCGCTCAAGCAACGAAGCATATCGACGCCTTCGGGGTCCGCATGGGTGCGATCAAGGAAGGCATCGTCCAACATGTCGACGTCTGGAAAGAAGCGATCGCCGCCGATCGCCGCCGACCCCACCTAGACCCTATAGGGAAGGCCGAATTGGCCTTTCTTCCCGCCGCACTGGAGGTTTCGGAAACGCCAGTGCCCCCTCTTGCCCGTGTTACCGCATTAACTATTGCCGCTTTCTTCGCTGTGACCATAGCCTGGGCCAGCATTGGCAACCTCGATATCGTCGCTACCGCTTCGGGCAAGATCATCCCTTCCGAACGGGTAAAGACCATCCAGCCTCTGGAAACATCCATTGTGCGGGCCATCAATGTCGCCGAGGGACAATACGTCAAAGCTGGGGACGCCCTCGTGAAATTGGAAATAACCGGTGGGGTCGCCGATGTCTCCCGCCTTGCCGCAGAGCTCTCCACAGCCAGACTGGATTCCGCACGTCTGGAGGCACTGCTCACCCCGGACCCGATCAAGGCCTTTTCTCCGCCGTCTGATCTACCTGCCCATCTGGTCAGCGTACAAGCATCGCTGCTGTCTAGCCAGATTCTGGAACATCACGCAAAAATAGCAACGCTTGAGGCCGAACTCTCAAAAAAGCGCGCGGAGCTGAAAACCACTGCTGCCGACTTGAATAGACTAAAAGAAGTTGCCGTTAAAATTCTTGATGAAACCGAACGCCGCCGGGAACTGGCACGTAAGGGATACGGTTCGCAGATTGACCGCGCGAAATCGGAGAAGGAACTGGCGGATAATCAAGGGCAACATCTGGTCCAGACCGCCAAACTTGCGGAAACGCGAGCCAGCATCGAGTCCGTGAAAAGCCAGATCAACCAGACCCTTGAAGAATTCCGCCGCGACATCACGGCCAAACGAGCAGAGGTCCAAGCCAAAGCCACCATGACCGAACAGGAGTTGGTCAAAGCAACGGAACGACAAAATGTACAAACGCTTCGGAGCCCGGTAGACGGCACCGTTCAGCAGATCGAGGTCCATACGTTGGGAGGTGTTGTAACTCCCGCGCAGAAGCTGATGGTCGTGGTCCCTAAAGACTCTGTGCTGGAGGTGGAGGCCAAACTCCCCAACAAGGATATCGGTTTCGTCGAGGCAGGGCAGGAGGCCGAGATCAAGGTCGATGCCTTCCCCTTCACCCGCTACGGCACCATCCCTGCGAAAGTCGAACTCGTCTCACTCGATGCCGTCAGGGACGAGGAAAGCCAGACTAAGGAATATTACTTCCCAATACGGCTATCCCTTCCCTCCGCCTCCATCCGCGTGGAAAATGGAAAGATCATCCCCCTCTCCCCCGGCATGACGGTAGTGGCCGAGGTCAAGACGGGCACACGCAAACCCATCGAATACGTCCTCTCCCCGCTGAAAAAATACGTCTCTGAAACCGGCCGGGAACGGTGATCCGCCCCCCTTCCACCACTCCTTTGAAACTCCTGCCGTAATAATTCCCGTATTTTTGACTGAGGCGCCATTATTTGTCCACTTAACCTTCTTGACTAACGAATAACATAACGGTGTCGATGGGTCTGCGTCCCATGTTGCGGTAGCCCAAGTGGGGCCGTTCGGTGTTGTAGTGGACGAGCCAGGCGTCGAGATCGGCCTGAAGCGCCTCGACGCTCTCGTAGAATGTCTCGCGCATTTTCACGCGGAAGAACTCGTCGAGCACGGTGCCGTTGAAGCGTTCGACGAAGCCGTTGGTCTTGGGTGTGCGGACCTTGGTGCGGCGGTGCTCGATGCCGTTGAGGTCGAGGTAGAGTTCGTAGGGGTGGTTCTCGGTGCCGCAGAACTCGCGGCCATTGTCGGTGAGGACCGCCTTCACCGGCAGATCGAGGTTACGGTAGAAGGGCAGCACCTCGTTGTGCAGCACCGCCACGGCGGCCTCGGGCTGCTTAGAGATGTGCAGGAAGCCGAAGGCGTAGGAGCCGTAGGTGTCGACCACCCCATGCAGGTAGACCTTGCCCACGCCCTTGAGGTTGCCGACGAAGAAAGTATCCGCCGAGAGCAACTCGCCGGGAGTCGAACTTTCGACATGACGCTCACGGAAGCAGGGGTTCAGCTTCTCCAGGAACGCGGCCTGCTCGGTGCTGATCTCGATCGCCCGTCCGGCGTTCTTTTCCTCCAGCGCCAGCCAGCGGTCGATCCGCGTGCCCAGGCCGTTGTCGTTGAGGATCTTCTGGATGGTGATCGATGACACCCGGATGCTCTCCAGCGCCAGCATCGCCTCAAAGCGGTTACAGCCGAACGCCGGGTGCTCCAGCGCCAACGCCTTGATCTTTGCCACCGTCTCCGGCGGCGTCGTCTGCGGGTGCGTCTTGTGGACCGGCGGTAGGTCCTTCAGGCCGCCGAACCCCTGCGTCTGAAACCGCCGTTTCCACTCGTAGAAGCTGGTCCGGTCCATGCCGCGCTGGCGGCAGGCCTCGGCAACGTTGCCGAGTTCCTTCGCCAGTTCCAGAACGCTCAGTCGCTGCTGAGCAACCTTCGTCGCCGCATCGCGCGGCTGCGCCTTCTTCAAACTTGATGCTTCCCCATGGCGGACCTCTTTTCCTAAATTAGCACGGAAAGAAGGTTAAGTGGATACATTATGGCAAATTGCGTTTAGCTCATGGCATGAGCAAGTCGCCCTCAGCTTCCACAACCTCGACGAATTGCCCAGTCCGGATGCGGAGCTATTCGTCGAGGTTATCGTCTCCGCACCTTCAAGAAGTCCAAGGACCCGGATTTCATCGAGAAGGTTGAGGACGTGGTCGGCCTGTACATGGAGCCGCCTTGTCACGCCGTGGTGCTGTCTATCGACGAGAAGAGCCAAATTCAGGCTCTTGACCGTACCTAACCCGACCTGCTGCTGAAACCCGGCAAATGCGCCACCATGACCTACGATTACAAGCGCAACGGCACCACGACCTTGTTCGCAGCGCTCAACGTCCTGGACGGCACCGTGTTGGGCCGCTGCATGCAAAAGCACCGGCATCAAAAATTCATCAAATTTCTTAATGCGGTCGAGCGCACCGTTCCGGCGGGAAAGATCATCCATGCCATTCTCGACAACGACGCCACACACAAGCATCCCAACGTCAAAAAAGGTTGGCCGATCACCCGCGATGGGTTTTTCACTTCACCCCAACATCGGCCTCTTGGCTCAACGCCGTCGAGGGTTTCTTCTCCATCATCACCCGCAGGCGCATTCGTCGGGGCGTGTTCAAATCGGTCGTCGATCTGGAAGACGCCATTCGCCGCTATATCCGTGATCACAATGGACAAGCAAAGCCATTCGTCTGGACAAAATCGGCTGAAGTCATCTTCGACAAGATCAGCAAGCTCCTGCACCATCTGAATGAGTCAGTGCACTAGTGCACGTTCCGTTCAAGTGGAGCCCCCTGGCCAGAGCAGCTTTGTGCTGTGGCCAGGAGCGTGGCGGACCCGTAGCAGGGACTACGAACGAGACACGCGGACGCGCCACGCCTATCGGACACGCACGCCACTGGGCAACGTAGGTGATTCAATTTGGGCGGAGCAGGTTCTAAGTTTATCCTGGTCGACCGAGGCGTTGAAGAAGATCGTCCAATTGCTCCAGGCTTTGATATTGGATGGACAAGCGTCCCCCACCACCCTGGCTTTCTATGGTGACTTTCAACCCCAAAAGATCAGTCAGATCCCGTTCCAAGGCCACACAATCGGCGTCCTTTTCCTTCCCCGGAGACTTCGCACGAGGCGCCTTGGCGCCGTGGCCCACCTTCGCCAAACTTTCTGCCTGCCGGACATTTAAGCCCTTCTCGACAATTTCACGGGCCAACTCGACCGCATGATTCACCCCCAACAAGGCCCGTGCGTGCCCGGCACTAAGGTGGCCAGCTTCTACCATCTGCTTAATTTCATCAGGCAAGGCAAGAAGACGCATGGTATTGGCAACGTGGCTACGACTTTTGCCAACCGCCTTCGCTAAGTCCTCTTGGGTATGATGAAACTCTTCTTGCAAACGATGATACCCTTCTGCTTCTTCCAGAGCATTCAGGTCTTGCCGCTGCAAGTTTTCGACAAGGGCCACTTCCAAGACTTCCTGGTCATCCATTTCCCGCAGGACAACCGGAACTTCGTGAAGTTGTGCTCGCTGTGCCGCACGCCAACGACGCTCACCAGCAATAATTTCATAGATGTCGTTCATCCCCGGCGCACGACGCACCAAAAGGGGCTGCAAGACACCGCGTTCACGAATCGATGCCGCCAAATCGTCAATAGCCGCTTCATCAAAAACTTGTCGTGGCTGGAAAGGACTGGGCGTCAATGCCGCAACCGGCAAAACCATTGGTCCCCGGCTTTCTGCGTTAGAATCCGTCGTGGTCATGGGATCGTCCCCCAGGAGGGCGCTTAAGCCCCGCCCAAGGTTACGGCGTTTGTTATCTTCACTCATGCGGCAGCACTTCGTTCTTGTTTCAGGATTTCACCAGCGAGACGAACATAGGCTTGTGACCCCGCACACCGCAGATCATAGAGTAACGCAGGCTTACCATGGGACGGTGCCTCGGAAACTCGAACATTGCGGGGAATGACGGTTTCATAAACCTTATCGCCAAAATATCCACGCACATCATCGGCAACCATACCCGCCAAATTGTTGCGGCTATCAAACATGGTCAGCACGATGCCTTGTATTTCTAAATGCGGATTGAGCCCACGGCGAACGCGCTCAATAGTCTTCATTAAATGGCTAATGCCTTCCAACGCAAAGAACTCACACTGTAAAGGCACCATAACCGAATCCGACGCACACAAAGCATTCAGAGTTAAGAACCCTAGAGCAGGCGGACAATCAATTAAGATATATTCATAATCCAGTGCCGCCGTCTTTAGAGCCTCACGCAATCGAAATTCACGATTCTCGGCGCTCACCAACTCAACCTCGGCGCCAGCCAAGTGCATATCCGCCGGAAGAACCGATAACTTTGGAATATCCGTAACCTGAATCGCGTCTCGTGCCGGAATCATTCCTGAAAGCACCTGATACGATCCCTTGGCGCGACGATTGGACCCGATGCCCAATCCCGTGCTGGCATTTCCTTGGGGATCTAAATCGATCAGCAAAACCGACCGTCCCACGGCAGCCAAAGCTGTTGCCAAATTAATTGCCGTTGTCGTCTTGCCCACACCGCCTTTTTGGTTGGCGATCGCCACAATACGACGAAACGGCGGACTTTCAGGCTGTTGATCCAGAGCCATGTTGGCGGACCTCGTCAATTTTCAGGATAACCCCATGTGGATCGGTAATGCTGGGGATTCTATGGACATGCAGTGTCCAGGTTTTTTGTGCATCCGTCAATTCCGCCTCAGCGTTTCGTCCTTTTAGAAACAAATGAGAGGTCCGTGATTGACGAAAATCAGCAGATAAGCGCAACAAATCCGCCACTGAGGCTAAGGCTCGTGCGGTGATGACGTCGGCTTTCACATCCAACATGGTTTCGATTCGACACGCGTGAACAATGGGCTTAACGCCGCAATGCCGTGCGGAGTCGCGCAAAAACACCGCTTTTCGCGAGTCCGACTCGACCAAATGAACGTGCCAACGATCAAACAGTGCCAGAATAAGCCCAGGAAACCCTGCCCCAGACCCCAGATCAATCAGCGTTTTCGCATGCTCAGGAATATGGGGGATCAACTGTAGTGAATCGAGGATATGGCGCTCCCAAACCTGCGACTCGGTGCTCCGCCCAATCAGATTGATGGCCTTTTGCCATTTTGCCAAGTGTTCGGAGAACCGCATAATCCGGTCCGTTACCACGGAATCAACACCAAAGCATGAATCCAATTCCGCGCATTTCTGGGCAATGTCGTCACTGTGTTTCACGTGAAACACTCCATCTTCACCGAAGACAAAACCTCTCGCTGTTCGTCCTCAAATTTCCTTTGGCCCTCGAACAAAGTGCAATAACGCGGTAATTGCAGCCGGAGTGACCCCCGGAATTCGCGCCGCAGCACCAAGTGTGGCCGGCTGTGCCGCCTTTAACTTTGCCAACACCTCTGTCGAGAGACTACCGATTCGGTCATACGGGATATTCTCATCCAGGATAAGTGCCTCATCCCGGCGAAAAGCCTCAATATCATGCTGCTGGCGACCCAAATAGCCCACATACCGCGACTCGACTTCCAGTTGTTCGAGAACATCGGCGCGAAACGCCGCCAAATCCGGCCATGCCGCCATAATCTTGTCGCGACCAACTCCAGAGTGGGCCAAAAGATCAAAAGCTGTCCGGCGTACCCCATCGCGATTCAAGGTCCAGCCAAAATCAGCTGCTTCATTCGGCGTAATCACTCTCTCCAGAAACGTCTGCCGTGCGATATCCAAAGCTTTCTTCTTTTCAGCAAAGGCCTGTGCTCGGCATGATCCGACGCAGCCCCATGCTAGCCCCTTTTCTGTCAAGCGGCTGTCTGCATTATCAACACGTAGGCTCAAACGATATTCGGCGCGAGACGTAAACATACGATACGGCTCCACCGTCCCCAGATGAACCAAATCATCAATCATCACACCAATGTATGCCTCAGATCGATCCAAGCTCACCGGGGGCAAGCCTCCAGCCTGGCGTGCTGCATTCAACCCGGCAATAAGGCCTAAAGCCGCCGCTTCCTCATAACCTGTTGTTCCGTTGATTTGTCCAGCCAGAAATAGCCCCGCCACGGCCCGGGTTTCCAGGCTGGTGCGTAAATTGCGCGGATCCACAAAATCATATTCGATAGCATACCCTGGGCGAAGAATCCTAACGTGTTCCAGTCCAGGAATCGTATGAATCATCGCATCCTGAACATCGGCAGGTAAGGATGTAGAAATTCCATTTGGATAGACGGTATGATCATCCAGCCCTTCCGGTTCCAGAAAAATCTGGTGATTTTCTCTGTGTGCAAAGCGAACCACTTTGTCCTCAATCGACGGACAATATCGTGGGCCAATACTGGTAATCTGTCCCGAATAGAGCGGAGCACGATCCAGATTGCTTCGAATCACGGCATGGGTTTCCGGCGTCGTGCTGGTGATTCCACAGGCAATTTGCGGCGTAGTGATTTTCTTCGTCAAATAGGAAAATGGCACCGGTGGATCATCGCCCAACTGTTGGTCCAAAGAATCCCAATCAATGGTCCGTCCATCCAAACGTGCGGGGGTTCCGGTTTTTAAGCGTCCAACATCCAATCCCAACCGCAGCAAAGCTCCAGACAGTCCATTGCACGGTGCATCTCCCACACGCCCCCCAGGAGTCTGGGACGCCCCGACATGCAAAACGCCTTTCAAGAACGTACCGACCGTTAGGACAACACAAGCCGCTGAATAGCGTTGTCCATCCGCTGTTTCCACTCCTGTGATGCGTGTGCCATCCACAGAGGTCAACAAATCCTCTACCGCTGCCGCAATAAGAGTTAAATTGTCCTGGGATTCTAGCCCTTGGCGAGCGACTTTACGATAGAGCGCACGATCAGCCTGAGCCCGAGGACCTTGAACCGCTGGGCCTTTTGACCGATTAAGCACACGAAACTGAATGCCTGCCAGGTCAATCCAACGCCCCATCATGCCATCTAAGGCATCAATTTCACGCACCAAATGGCCTTTCGCCAACCCACCAATCGCCGGGTTGCACGACATTTCTCCCAATGTCTCGAGTCGGTGGGTCAAAAGAGCCGTCCGCGCACCAAAGCGTGCAGAAGCCGCAGCGGCTTCACAGCCCGCATGTCCACCACCGACAACAATCACATCAAAAGACGTAGTCTGAGAAATTCCGTTCATTTTCCGATACAAAACTCGCTAAAAATACGACCCAAAACATCTTCAACATCAATGCGACCTGTAATGCGTCCCAGCTCACGAATGGCTAAACGAACATCTTCCGCCTGAAGGTCTTGCTCTTGTTGCTCTAGGGCACGGTTCAACGCCGTCAAAGCGGTCACTGCCAGTATCCGATGACGTTCACGCGTAATCGGCGCAGAAGGACCGGCTTGCTGTGCCACCAACGCAGAGGCTCGATCCGTTAGAGCCTGAAGCAAAGCATCAATCCCCTCTCCCGTCTCAGCCGAAACCAAAATCGGTGACGCGATTGCAAGAGAAGACATCGTCTCATCCATAAGATCGGATTTGTTGACCACAACCAGGGTTTCGCTGTCAACCCATCGCCATGTTGGATCCGTCTCTGCTGGCCACGTTTCGGCAGAAAACACGGCTAAACGGACATCTGCCATCGCAACAGCGCGTTCCGCACGTCGAATTCCTTCAGCCTCAATATCCTCTGCCGCATCACGCAAACCCGCCGTATCCGTCACCGTTACGGGCAGTCCCTGCAAAACCAAATCAACAGAAACACGATCCCGTGTTGTCCCCGCCGTTGGCGAAACAATGGCCACATCCCACCCAGCCAACCGATTAACCAAACTGGATTTGCCAACATTCGGCGCACCAACCACGGCAACAGACAAACCATGACGAATCCGGCACCCACTCCGCGCCGACTCCACCAATTCGGATAGGTCCGCACACAACGTTTTAATCTTTTTAACGCTCTGAGCTTGAGTTTCCGTCGGCAAATCATCTTCGGGGAAATCAATCACCGCTTCAATAAAAGCCAAAACATCAATCGCCCGCGTCCGCAAGGATTCGAAGCGACGGGCTAAAGCACCATCCATTTGGTGCAGGGCCTGACGACGTTGTGCCTCCGTTTCTGCAGCCAACAAATCAGCCAGAGCTTCCGCTTCGGTTAGATCCAGTTTTCCGTTATCGAAGGCTCTGCGCGTAAACTCCCCTGGTTCTGCCCAACGCACGCCTGGACGCGCCGCAAGGACAGAAACCAACTTGGAAATCACTGCGGCACTCCCATGGATGTGGATCTCAACCACATCTTCTCCGGTAAAACTCGCTGGTGCAGGAAACGACACTGCCAGACCAGAGTCTATGAGCTCTCCGGTCGTAGGATCATAAAACCGCGCGAAAGAAAGGACACGCGGAGAAAAGCGTTTATCGTCGGTCAGTGATGCCAGAACCGAAAACGCCAACGGACCAGACAAACGCAGAACTGCAACACCGGCACGCCCAGGAGCCGTTGCCGGGGCAAAAATCGTTGGGGTTTCGGTCGCCGTCATTATGTCTTCCGGTTTGTTTCGAGGCCGCAGTGTTTCACGTGAAACAGAAGCACATTGATTAAAGCGACTCGACAGAGATTAAAGAGATCGTCATCTTAAAAAGACGAGAGCACAAAATTGGAGTCCCCTTGATGTCCGCTTCCTGTCTTGTTGTCCCCTCCCCCTTTGGCCCACTCACACTTTTTGCCGAGGACGACGCTGTTATCGCTTTGGACTGGGGCCAAGGCGCAACAACGGAAGGGACAGTACCTGATGTCCTAAACCGCGCCAAGCATCAGCTTGCGGAGTATTTCGCAAAAACCCGCCGGATATTCGATCTACCCTTCAACCCGACAGGAACCGTTTTTCAAAATCGCGTCTGGACCGCCCTGTCTTCCATACCCTACGGAGAGACCAGAAGCTATGGTGATTTAGCCCAAGACCTAGGGACATCTCCTCGCGCTATAGGAAACGCCTGTGGAGCCAACCCCATCCCCATTCTTATTCCGTGTCACCGCATTATTGCTGCAAATGGACAAATGGGAGGATATTCCGGCGAGAATGGTGTCGTCACCAAACAAGCACTCTTAAATTTAGAGCATGCGGAATAACACTCTCCAAACGAAATCCGGGGCCAGTGGCCCCGGAAAACGGTGGAAAACAACCGAAATTAACTGTTCATGGAATCGAAGAAATCATTGTTGTTCTTCGACATCCGCAGCTTATCCAGCAAGAATTCCATGGCATCAACCACGCCCATCGGCATTAGGACACGGCGCAGCACCCACATTTTTTGCAGGACGCCCTTTTCGACCAGCAGCTCTTCCTTTCGTGTGCCAGACCGCGTGATGTCAATGCCTGGGAAGGTTCGCTTATCCGTCAACTTACGGTCCAAAATGATTTCCGAGTTGCCGGTACCTTTGAACTCTTCGAAAATCACTTCATCCATACGCGACCCGGTATCGATAAGTGCCGTGGCAATAATCGTTAGCGAACCACCTTCTTCAATGTTTCGCGCCGCACCAAAGAAGCGTTTCGGCCGTTGCAGAGCATTGGCATCTACACCACCGGTTAAAACTTTGCCGGAGCTCGGAACCACGGTGTTGTAAGCACGAGCCAAGCGCGTAATGGAATCCAAAAGAATGACCACATCGCGTTTGTGCTCAACCAGCCGCTTTGCCTTTTCGATGACCATTTCGGCCACCTGAACATGCCGCGACGCCGGTTCATCAAAAGTGGAGCTCACCACCTCACCCTTAACTGAACGCGCCATATCCGTAACTTCTTCTGGTCGTTCATCGATCAAAAGAACAATCAAATAGGCATCCGGGTGATTTGCCGAGATGGCATGGGCAATATTTTGCAGCATCACAGTCTTGCCGGTGCGTGGCGGTGCCACGATCAATGCACGCTGTCCCATGCCCAAGGGTGCCACCAAATCAATGACCCGCGTGGTATATTCCTTGGCCTTAACCGGATTCTCGACTTCCAGACGTAACCGACGCTCTGGATAGAGCGGCGTTAAGTTGTCGAAGTTGATTCGATGCCGCACCTGATCCGGTTCAGCAAAGTTGATCTGATTAACCTTCAAAAGGGCAAAATAACGTTCACCTTCTTTTGGTGCACGAATTTCGCCTTCCACAGTATCGCCTGTACGCAGACTAAACCGTCGCACCTGGCTGGGTGAAACGTAGATGTCGTCTGGACCGGGAAGGTAATTTGCCTCTGGTGAACGCAAAAAACCAAAACCGTCTTGAAGGATTTCGAGAACACCTTCGCCATAAATGGCGGTGTCGTTTTCCGCCAGTTGTTTCAAAATGGCGAACATCATGTCCTGCTTACGCAGAGTCGATGCATTCTCGATTTTTAATTGTTCAGCAAATTCCAGCAATTCTGCCGGGGTTTTGCCTTTCAATTCCTGTAGGTGCATAGAAACCCCTGATGGCTTAAGCACACAGCCTGAAACGAAAAATATGGATCGGAGTTTTGAGACGCCTCTCGCTCGAATCGAACGTGAGTCCACGCAGAAGACTACAGAGAGGGAGAACTCAAAAGGAGATCGGTGGACCAAACGGTCTCTCACCGGTTTACGGAGGACCCGTTTACCCAATCAACCAAAGGAAGTCAAACACCAAAAAAGCGCATCGTCTTAAAAAGGCCGAACAACAACCAAAACGACTATACCGATAAATAGGAAAATTGGAAACACCTTCAAGTGCCGAAAGTTTTTTGCATAAAAAATGGGTTCTTCTCGACATAACCGGTGAAACCACATCCAGGCCTGTAAATGGTACAAAACCAAAAGCCAAACAATGACGATTTTTGCGTGCAACCAGGGTTCGATCTCTGTGCCATAACTCAAAGATAAAACCACGCCACTGGCCATTGCAACCAATGCATAAATATGAATCCATCGCAAAACAAAGCGCCGAATCCAATTCATAACCCGTGGCTTTATTTCATCCGCTTCATAAATGAACGAAAGACCTTCTGTCCACACAACCAAACCACCAACCCAAGCCGTTGCCGCGACTACATGTAATGCTTTCAGCCATACATAAGTATTATAAGGAACATCCAGCATTATAGATCAATTTTCCAAGGAGTCTTAATCCATGATGCAATGGCCAGAAGCGGCCTGGCATGCCTTGCGACACCCATCTCCGGTAAAAAACCAGTTTCCCGAATCACACGGCAACTCTGCGGCAAAATCCACAAGGTCGGCTAAAGCATCAATAAAATGAGTATGACATTGAACCGTTGGCGCTCTCCAATATTCTGGAACACCGGCCTTTATGGCTTGGTTACGATAATCAATGTCAAGCTCAACCAGGGTTTCAGAATGCTCAGAAACAAAAGCGATGGGAACCACCAAAAGAGACCGCCCCTCTTCGCCAGCCTTTGAAATGATATCTTCCGTAAAAGGACCAATCCAAGCTTGTGGACCAACCCGGCTTTGATAGGAAAGAACCCAATCTAAGGCTGGCATACGTAAAGCCTCAACAACAGCATCTACAGACGCTTCAACATGTGATGGATAAGGATCTCCCGCATCAACGATTGATTTTGGTAAGCCATGTGCTGAAAAAACAACACGGACGTGATCAGGGTTCGAGCACTTCGATAAAATTTCACGAATTGATTCTGTTATAGCGCGAATCCAGCCATCAAGAATTGGATAACAGCACAATGCAATATGTGGACAAAACAACCCAGATTTTTCTGCTGCGTCTCTCCAATTCAAAAAAGATGATCCCGTCGTTGTTATAGAATACTGCGGATAAAGAGGCAGCATAATTACACGATCTGGATTCCAGTCTTTCACATCTTTTACAACATCAATAGCTAATGGATGCCAATACCGCATACTTACAAAACATCGAAAATCTGTATTTTTTTGTTTTTCACATAAATTATGTTGTAAAGCATTCGCTTGATCTTGTGTTTGCTTAAGTAACGGTGATGATCCACCGATTAATCCATAATTATGTCGCGCAATAGGAAGCCGTCGCCAAACGATAAACCGTCCCAGCATCCAACGAAATGGCTGTGGTAATTGTAATATAACTGGATCGGCAAAAAGATTCCGCAAAAAGGGCTCAATGGCTTCCGAAGAATCTGGACCGCCTAAATTACATAGAATAACCGCTACACGCGCCATTTTTTATGAAATCCCGCTTCGAATCAGATTAATCATAGATTCAACGTGCTGATGCGGTGTATCAGGAAGTATTCCATGACCAAGATTAAATATAAAACGCCCATCTTTCCAATTATTTATGATATTTCTAACCGTCCTCTCCATAGCAAATCCACCAATTCGCAATATAGTTGGATCTAAATTTCCCTGAATTAGGGTTTGTTTCTGCAAAACTGTTTTTCCCCACGATAATGGAATCGTCCAATCAACAGCCAAACCATCAGCACCTAAACGCTCTGCTAAGCCATTCAAATGCGGTCCAGCGCCTCGTGCAAAAACCAATATCGGAATTTTAGGATAAACCGCTTTCACATTACGAATTATCGTAGCTATAGGAGCTTCCACCCATAACTTAAAACCCCACTCATCAAAAACTCCGGCCCAAGTATCAAAAATTTGCAGAACATTTGCTCCAGCTTTAACCTGAGCACATAAATGCAGGACAACAGAATCAATTAAAATTTCGATCAACCGAGAAAAATCTTCTGGCCGAGCATAAGCCCAATATTTTGCAGCCTGAAATTCTCGACTACTGCGGCCCTCCATCATGTAGGTTGCTAATGTCCAAGGTGCGCCTGAAAATCCAATTAAAGCCACCTCTGATGGCAGAGCGTCCCGCAAAAGAGACACGGTTTCGTAAACCGGCTCTAAATGATGTTCCATACGGTCCACAGACAGGGCAGCAAAGTCACTGGTGCTTTCCAGCCGCATCAGGACCGGTCCAACTCACTCATCGAAGCGTACGGGCTGTCCTAGGCCGTCAGGAATGACCAAAATATCGGAAAAGAGGATAGCTGCATCCAAATCAAACCGACGAAGAGGTTGCAAAGCCACTTCTGCCGCCAATCGCGGCGTATAGCAAAGTTTCAAAAAGGAACCGGCTTCAGACCGGACTTTGCGATACTCAGGAAGATATCGTCCAGCCTGACGCATAAGCCAAATTGGCGGAGAATCTCTCATTGGGCCTGAAAATGCCGATAACAAACGACTTTTTGCGGGATTGAAGGCATGGGTCATGAAAAGGGTGCTCCCTACGAATGGCCTTTGTTCTACTTAAACTTAAAAGCTTTATTTAAAAGGTGGTTGTAGTGGTTGTGAGGCGAATCATGGGGATACATTATGATCCACGGAGGTGTCCACAGGAAGGCCTTGAAATGAAAAACCTGTTCACTATAACTGGAAAAACACAGGGTATAAAACCGTTAAAACATTGAAATAAATAAGGAATAAAATTATCCACAGATTGTGAATAAAGAGGATAAAGGCTCTTGTGTTTGTGACATATCCCTGTGATTCCCGGTTTATCAATCCGTCAAAGTCACTTGGGAAAACGATGTGTGCGATATAATTGGATCCGGGGTAGAATCTGGATATCAGCGATATCAGGAAAATCATCCACAGTTTGTCCACATGTTGTTCAATAAAGTTATCCAGGGTAATCTGTCATTTCCTCATCGGCTCCTGCCGACTAGATAAACCCAGGAAAATCCTTATGCTTGATGGCAGTGGTGCCTTTCACGTTCACCTTGTTTCAGATTCCACAGGGGAAACCGTTGCAACTGTGGCACGAGCGTGCCTGGTTCAATTTTCTGATGCACGACCCATTCAACATCTTTGGTATTTGGTGCGAACACCAGGTCAAGTTGAACGGGTTTTAGCAGGTGTTGCCAATGACCCTGGCTTGGTTTTGTTCACAGTGGTTGATGAAACGGTGCGCCGTGCCTTGGAAACCGGTTGTTATGCGTTAGGGGTTCCATGCATCGCGGTCCTTAATCCGGTGATGTCGGGCTTGGCGAACTTACTCGGCCGAGGAATTAATGGCCGTCCAGGTGGCCAGCATGTTTTGGATGCAGCGTATTACAAGCGCATGGATGCAATCGAATACACCATCAGTCATGATGATGGCCAAACCGTAGATGATTTGGAATCCGCAGATTTGGTTTTGGTCGGCGTTTCCCGAACCTCTAAAACACCAACGTGCATGTATTTAGCCAATCGAGGATTCAAAGCGGCCAATGTTCCTTTGGTTTCAGGAATTGATCTACCAGAGCAGCTTTCTAGTTTGAAAAATCCAGTAATCGTTGGGTTGACACGTGAACCGAAAAGCCTGTCTGAAATTCGCCAAAATCGTTTGCGTTCGATGAATCAAACTGAAACCACCAGCTATGCACAATTGGAAAATGTGGCCGAAGAAGTTGGTGAAGCGCGACGAATTTATGCGCGGCGGGGCTGGCCTGTCATTGATATGACACGTCGGTCTATCGAGGAGGCTGCGGCGACGATCATTGATCTTTACCGAACCAAATATCCAGACCGGTCGAAGGATGCTTAATCATACTCAAGCCTTGAAAATCCATAGATTTATGGGGATTTTGCGATAATGCCAAGCCTGTCATCAATTCTCACGCATACGGGAAGAACAGCATTGGCCGGTGTCATTGGTTGGCCAATCGCACATTCACAATCACCTAAGGTTCATGGGTATTGGCTCGCACTTTACGGCATCGATGGGGCCTACCTTCCCCTTGCCGTATCACCAGATCGCTTAGGTGAGGCGATTGCTGGGTTGCCTGCTCTTGGGTTTCGTGGCGCCAATGTTACCATTCCCTACAAAGAGGCGGTGCTTCCTTTTCTGGACCAGATCACCGACGTTGCCCGTCAAATTGGGGCCGTAAACACCTTGATTGTTGGTGAGGATGAACGGATAACCGGCACCAATACCGATGCCCAGGGGTTTCTTGATAACTTAAGGCATCAGGCACCAGAGTGGACCACAGGGTGTCCTGCTGCGGTTGTTGGTGCTGGTGGTGCAGCACGGGCAGTCTGCGCGGCCTTGATGAATGCGGGCGTTCCAGAAATTTTGGTGTTCAATCGAACCGTGGAAAAAGCGGAAGATTTAGCGGATTCCTTACAGATTCATCACACGTCAAACATTCATCCCCTGCCCTTAACCGAAAAAAGTTGGAAATCGCACGCCAAGGATCTTGGGTTGATGGTGAATGCAACGGCTTTAGGAATGTGTGGGCACTCCTCTTTATCCCTTGATCTCGATGTTCTGGGGCCCAAGACAGTGGTTGCCGATATTGTCTATACACCGCTCAAAACGCCGCTTTTGGACGCAGCCGCGCGACGTGGCTTGAAAACCGTAGATGGTTTGGGGATGCTCCTGCATCAGGCTCGTGCAGGTTTTGCCCAATGGTTTGGAGTTATGCCCGAGGTCACGCCGGATTTACGGGATTTTATCCTCGCCAACCGGGATGTTTGAGGCGCGGCATGTGGGTCATTGGGTTAACGGGCTCAATTGCTATGGGCAAAAGCACGACAGCGGATATGCTGCGGCGCTTAGGCATTCCCGTTCATGACGCCGATGCCACGGTTCATCGCTTAATGGCGCCAAAGGGTCGTGCCGTGTCCGCGATTAAAGGGCGGTTTCCTGGTGTGGTGGACGCTAAGGGCGCGGTGGACCGTCATCTTTTGGGGCTTCGCGTTTTCAAAGAACCAAAAGAGTTAAAGGCGCTGGAGAACATTCTTCATCCTTTAGTAAAAGATGAAGAAAGACGCTTTATGCAGCGCCAAAGACGAGAAAAACGTCACCTTGTGGTTCTGGATATTCCCCTGCTTTACGAAACCCATGGAGAGGGTCGTTGCCATGCGGTTTGGGTGGTTTCTGCCCCGCGTTTGCTGCAAACACAGCGGGTGCTCCGTCGCTCAGGAATGACCGAAGATCGGCTGGCGGCCATTCGTGCGTGTCAGTTATCCGATGTAAAAAAACGGAAGCAAGCCGATGTGGTAATTGCCACGGGATTGGGCCGCCGATTTGCTTGGAATGCTGTGGTGCGTGGCCTAAGAAAAATCCGCAGCCGCAAAAAAGGACGCGAATGAATGCGTGAAATCGCGCTGGATACCGAAACCACAGGCCTGGACCCCGATACCGGTGATCGTATCGTGGAAATTGCTTGTGTTGAGATGATCAATCACCAAGCGACAGAAGAATTCTATCACGTTTATGTCAATCCGCTACGCAGCATGCCGGAGGAAGCTCGCCGCGTGCATGGCCTGACAACAGAGTTTCTGTCCGATAAGCCGTTGTTTAGCGAAATCGCCGATGCTTTTTTGACGTTCATTGGGGATTCGCCGCTGGTTATCCACAACGCAGCCTTCGACATGAAATTTTTGAATGCGGAGTTCAAACGTGCCCGCATGAAGCCCCTGCCCTTTGAACGAGCTATTGATACCTTGCGGATTGCACAGGAAAAATTTCCGGGTGCACGGGTCAACCTGGATGCTTTGTGCCAACGTTTTGGCATCAATAACGCGCACCGGACTCTGCACGGGGCACTTTTGGATACGCGGCTGCTGGCCGAAGTGTATTTGGAACTGTGTGGAGGCCGCGAACCCGGTTTGGCCTTCTCATCTGTTGACGAAAAAGACACCAAAAGCGGCGCGGAACACGTAACCCTCAACCGGATTTTCCGTGAAGCACGGCCACACAATCCGTCGGCGGAAGAAACCGAAGCATTTGAAGGGTTTTTGGAGTCTCTACAAAATCCGATTTGGCGACAGGGTAAATAACCGACCGCCCGGAGGATCTGAAATCCTCCGGGCGGGAAGCCAAAGCGGTATTCAGGCTTCTGTATCAATGGCCTTTCCTGGGCCACCGGGAGCAACGCCCTCGCCTTTCGGACCGCCGCGCGAAACCACCACCATGGCAGCGCGTAACAAGCGATCATTTAAGACATACCCAGGTTGGAAAACCTGGACAATGGTTCCTGTCGGAACGGAAGGATCTTCGGCTTCTTGCACCGCCTGGTGCAAATGCGGATCAAAAGGAGCACCAACACCGGGAACCAAGCGCACATTATAGCGATCTAAGGTGCCTTGAAGCCCCTTTTCGGTCATTTCCAGGCCAACCACCAGATTCTTGACGGTCTCGTCTATAACGGCACCTTCGGGTACGGCGGACAGGGCTCGTTGCAAGTTGTCGGCAACCGTCAGGACATCGTTGGCAAAGGCTTGAATCGCAAAGCGGGAGCGATTTTCAATTTCTGTTGCCGCACGCTTACGAACATTTTCCATCTCGGCATGGGCGCGGATATAGGCATCCTTTAGCTTGGCAACTTCAGCCTCTAGCGCGGCGATTTTTTCGTCGGGCAAGGGCTGTTGCGGAGCCTCAGCGATATCCGGCTGTGGGGTTTCTGGGTGGATGTTTTCTTCGGGAGTCTCGTTCATCGTGTTGACAGTCTCTACATATGTAATCGGATGCGCCAAGAGGTCAGCCGATCAGGCGCGTCAGAACCTTGGCAGTGAAGTCCACGAGCGGGATGATGCGACCATAATTCAGACGCGTCGGTCCGACCACCCCTATTGCACCAACAATCTTTTCCGAAGTCGATCGGAACGGCGCAACAATCAGCGATGAACCGGAAACTTCGAACAATGGATTGTCGGAACCAATGAAGATTTGTACGCCTTCGGCCTGATTTGCAATATCCAGAAGAGAAAGCATCCGTTCTTTGGCCTCTAACGCCTCGAACAGAGCGCGAATACGTTCCAATTCGTCTAAGGCATGGACATCTTGCAGTAAATTGGCCTGGCCTCGCACAATCAAAGCCCCGTTTTTGGGCTCTCCCCCCCAAACAGCAAGGCCATCCTCCACAACCTTTTTGGTGAGAACGTCGATTTCGCTACGATGATGGTCCAGCTCAGTGAGAATACGGGTGCGGGCTTCGGTCATCGACCGGCCGCCGATGTGAGCGTTTAGATAATTTGTGGCTTCGGTCAAAACCGATGGTGGAAGATCATTGGGTATGGAAATGATGCGATTTTCCACCAGACCATCACGGTTGACGGTCACGACCAAAGCGCGGCCATCAGCCAGAGCCACAAACTCCACGTGTTTTAAGGGGGCTTCGGCCTTTGGGGCAAAGACCAAGCCAGCACATCGTGACAACCCCGACAACAAAGATGTCGTGCCCTCTAGGGCGGCTGCGAAATCGTGGCCACTTTGGTGACAGCGGGCTTCGATCAAATCGCGTTCGTTGGGATCCAGATGACCAATTTCCATAAGGCCAGAGACAAAGAAACGCAAACCGGCTTCGGTTGGCAGTCGTCCGGCCGATGTGTGCGGGGCATAAATCAGGCCCATGGCTTCCAGGTCAGCCATTACGGAGCGGATGCTGGCAGAAGACAAGGGTTGTGACAGGCGTGCCGAGAGAGTGCGTGACCCTACCGGCTCCCCGGTTTCAACATAGGAGTCGACAATCAGGCGAAAAACCTCGCGTGAACGATCGTTTAATTGTTTCACCGGCGAATTTGCCGTGGGAGAGGTCTCGCTCATGATGGCGCACAACCGATCTTGGGGGTTAAGGCTCTCTTTCATCACTTAGTGCAAAGTGCGCGAAAGGGAAAGCTTTGAAGGCAGGGCATCGCCGACCTTGTGTTTTGGTCTTGGGATAGGTACATCCCAAGGGACAATAAAATTTCATTTAGAAAAAGGAAGCTGTTCATGCGCCCCTCTGGTCGGGCCTTCGACGCCCTGCGTACCATCGTTCTTGAAACCAACGTTAACAAGCATGCCGAAGGGTCTTGCCTCGTCAAGTTTGGCGATACCCATGTGTTGTGCACAGCCACCGTCGAAGATCGAGTGCCGTCTTGGATGCGGAACAGTGGCCGTGGTTGGATTACGGCGGAATATGGTATGCTGCCACGCGCCACTCATGACCGTATGAACCGTGAAGCAGCACGAGGCGGGCAAAGTGGGCGCACGCATGAAATTCAGCGTTTGATCGGACGATCCTTGCGAGCGGTGGCAGACTTGAAGGCCATGGGCGAATTGTCGATCAAGGTTGATTGCGATGTTATCCAGGCCGATGGTGGCACCCGTACCGCTTCGATTACCGGTGGCTATGTGGCCTTGTTCTTGGCGTTTCAGAAATTGCGCGGCATGGGCATGCTGCCGACGATTCCGTTAAAGGATTACGTCGCGGCGGTGTCTTGCGGCATTTATAAGGGTGCGGCGGTTCTAGATCTCGATTATGCCGAGGATTCCAATGCCGATGTTGATTCCAACTTCGTTCTGACCGGAAGTGGCGGCATTGTTGAGATTCAGGGCACAGCAGAGGCGGACCCCTTTAGCCAGGACCAGTTTATGCAGATGCTGGACCTTGCACGCAAAGGCGTGACGGAGTTGGTGCAAAAGCAAAAGCAGGTTCTCGGGCTTGGAGGCTGATTTCTATGGTGCGGCATTTCTCTGGCGAAAAACTGGTTATTGCCAGCCATAACACGGGCAAAGTTGCGGAAATCGGCGATTTGTTGCTCGGACGTGGGGTTGAGGTGATCTCGGCAGGGGCTTTGAACCTACCGGAGCCAGAAGAAACCGGAGAAACCTTTGCTGAAAACGCTAAGCTGAAAGCGGTGGCGGCGGCCCAGGTTTCTGGGTTGCCGTCACTGGCTGATGATTCTGGCTTGTGTGTGGTCGGTCTGGAGAATGCTCCAGGGATTTACTCCGCACGTTGGGCGGGACCGAACAAAGATTTTAGGCATGCCATGGAGCGTATTCGCGTTGCCTTGGGTGACTCTGTGGATCGGGAAGCGTTTTTTGTTTGTGCGCTGGCTTTGGCTTGGCCCGATGGGCATTGCGAGATTTTAGAAGGCCGCGTTGATGGTTTTCTGACCTTTCCGCCGCGTGGGGATAAGGGCTTTGGCTATGATCCAATCTTTGTTCCGGTTGGGGATGCGCGGACTTTTGCAGAAATGGATCCGGCAGAAAAACACGCGATGTCTCATCGGGCTCGAGCCTTTCGCTTGTTGCTGGATGCGTGTTTCTAAACTTTGAAATGCGACACCGTTTTCATCTCCCTGGTCGGACATAAAGACGATGATCTTGAATGGATGCTGTCGATGACAGAATCGCCGGAAACCGCCTTTCATCTTTATGTGCATTGGCCCTATTGCCGGTCAAAGTGCGGATACTGCGACTTTGCCAGTTTTGTTCCGACGCGGGCTTGGAATCCTGAATCTTGGGCATCGGCGTATTTGGCGGACATTCGGGCGCTACGGGAAAAAACCGGCACACGGCAGTTGGGGTCGATTTTTTTCGGTGGTGGGACGCCGTCTCTGGCGGAGCCGATGATAATTGGCCGGATCATTGATGCGGCAATACAAGCCTGGGAACCCCGTGCCGGTTTGGAAGTTACGCTGGAAGCCAATCCCGGAACCGTGAACAAAAAAGGACTGAGAGCCTTACGTGATGTAGGCATCAATCGTTTGTCGGTTGGGGCGCAAAGCTTTCTTCCAAAGGATTTGGTCCGTCTTGGGCGGACGCATTCAGTTGACGAAACGAAACATGTCCTAACCTGGGCGCATGATATTTTTGAGCGTCTTTCCCTGGATCTGATCACCGCTCGGCCCGCGCAAACGCTGCCGTCTTGGCGGGCGGAACTGGCCGAGGCCTTGGATTTTGCCGGGGAACATCTTTCGGTTTATCAGTTGACGGTGGAAGAGGGAACGCCGCTGTCTCGCGAGGTTGCAGCAGGACGTGTTACCATGCTGGATGAAGATACCGCTGCGGCAATTTTTGAAGAAACCCGCCACATTCTGACGGCCGCAGGACGCCCAGCTTATGAGGTTTCAAATTTCGCGCGACCAGGCGCGGAATGTCGCCACAACATGGCGATTTGGCGGGGTGCCGACTATGGTGGAATTGGTCCCGCAGCTCACGGACGTCTGACTACGGAGGCGGGCTTTGCTGCAACACACCATGCGCCGGATCCCTCCGCGTGGCTGGCGGGCCCACCCGAACCCCAAAGCGATGTCTTAACCGTTCAAGATCGTGCGCGGGAGCATGTCTTGATGGTGTTGCGCCTCACCGAAGGGCTGAGTTTTGGCCGCTTTACGACACTGTTCGCGCCGTGGGGCCTTTCTGATCCATGGGAGATCTTGAATGCTGAGGTTGCGGAGGAATGGGTTGATCTTGGTCTGTTGGAAGGGGACGAGACCGCCCTTCGTGCCACCGAATCCGGCATGATGGTGCTGAATACCTTGATTTCTCGTCTTGTGATGGATTGATTGGAGCGTGGTTCAATGACTATGACGCTTTTTGCGGTTTGTTTAGGTGGCCGTGCGCCGAAAGGCCATACGGAACTACATGATACGGTTTTTGTCGTTGGGGAAGACATTACGGCAACCTATGACCAGCTGTTAAGCCAGTGGTTTGGGCAGCCGCAGCGCCTGCATATCGATTCTTGGATCGCCGTGACTCATGCCGATGGATACAGGGTCTCCTTGTCTGAGGCCGTGCCAACAGAGGACCAGAAATTGTTTTTTGTAAATCTTGGGGCGTATGCAGATGGCTGCTTTGCAGAGATCCATGCTTCTGGATTTTTTGTTGCGGCTTCGGCAGATGCGGCCAAGGCGCGGGCAAAGGAACAGTTATTCCAAAATTGGCCAAGTGATGTGCATACGGACGATGTTCTTGATGTGAAGACCTGTCTTGCTCTGCCAGATGTGCATATTGTTTTAACCCCAGAAACCGGACACCACGCTGCGCCACGTCCGGTCAATGGGTATCATCCTCTTCCGAAGGATGTGGTGGATGCGTTTGTGCACCGCAGTTAATTGTCTTGAGCGAAACGGGTGGGTGCAGGAGAAACTACACGGTTGCCGCTGCGGGTGACTTCATCAATCGCCAACATGCGTTCAACGCGCCCGTCAGGGTTAAGACGGAACGCGCCGTTGACTCCGATAAACCCTCCGTTTGCGGTCAGGTAGCGCCAGGGCGTGGCGGATTGCCGCGATAGCGCGGCGGCCAAAGCCACCATGTCATAGGCTAAAGAGCCGATTTGTGTTGGAGGGTGACCATAGATTTCGGTGTGACGGGCGACGAAGTGTTCGTATCCAACCCGCGAGGCGGCAGGGAACCATGCCCCAACAAGCGCAGGCTCAGAGCTCAGGGCTTCGTCTTGCCACAGCAGGGGGCCCAGGAACTTCACTTGCTTGGGGTCGACATCATAAAACTTCAGCAAGGAAACCACTTGCCGGAGAGAGGTTCCGGCCATTGGCAAGAGCAAAGCATCGAAGTCCACATCGCCGAGAGTATCTTGTTTTTCCAACCGCTTCAGGGCCTCAATGGAGGCTGGATCCGTGGCGTGGGCCAGTTTTGCCTTTTCTGCCACCAACGCCGCCTTGCGCCGTGTGTAAACCGTTAGATCTTTGATAACGGGAGAGAAGTTTGCCTTTGCGGGATCAAAAAAGGCACGGCGAACCATCACGCCCCCGACGCGATCCACCGCCCCTTGGGCCGCATCGACAGCGGCTTGGCCATAGGGTGTGGACGGTGCCAGAATGGCAAAGCGGCGCAATCCCTGTTCTGCGGCAAAGGCAACCACACGCTCAACTTGTGGCTGGATTAAAAATCCCGTGACAAAGACATTGTTGGAAATCGCCATGGAATCCGAGGAAAAAGACAGCACAGGAATTCCGGCGGACTGTGCCACGGATGTAACCGCAATGACCGATTGAGAAAACAGCGGACCAATAAACAATTCCGCGCCTTGATCCTTGGCCTGAAGAGCGGCGTCGTGTGCCCCTTCTGGGGTTCCGTGCGTATCATAAAATTGCAGGATCAAGTTGGGGTTAGCGACTTCGAACTGTGCCAACAGGGCGGCATTACGTAAGGCTTGACCCGCCGCAGCGGCGTCTCCGGATAGAGGCAACAGGACACCAACACGAGCCTCCCGCGAGATCGGCTGTGTTGCGTGTAAGGTGTCTTGAGGCGGCAATGCGGCTTGCTGCAAGGGATATTGCGATGGCGGCGTTTGTGTTTCGGTTTTCATCGGGGCTGATTGTGAGCCGACAAAAACCGGGGCGTGGCCTTTGTCGCAGGCCGTTAGTGTCAGAACCATGGAAGCAAGGAGCAAGACACCCCAGCGCCGACGCGGTTTCCTGAGGACAGAAGGGTTCGCGGACGTGCTATAACCAAGAAAAACGGGTGGTAGAGTCTCTGCTTTATTGTTTATGCCGTTCATGTCCCGTTCCGTCCCGTCTGAAATCGAAAGCTATTGTCATGGTCCGTGCGTCTTCTCCAGATCCGATTGAATCCGTGCCCGAGGAAAACGCGCTTGCTCCTGCACTCTACATCACTGCGACCCCGATCGGAAACCGTGGCGATATGACTTTGCGTGCGTTGGAGGTTTTGGCCCATGCTGACCGGCTGTTGTGTGAGGATACACGCGTGACCCGCAAGCTGTTGGGCTTGTACGGCTTGTCACGGTCCCTTACCGCCTATCACGATCATAACGCAGAGTCTATGCGCCCAAGAATTATGGACTGGATTGCCGCCGGACAATCTGTGGCCTTGGTTTCCGATGCAGGGACACCGTTGATTTCTGATCCTGGATTTAAGTTGGTGCGGGCTTGTCGTGCTGCTGGCCTGGCGGTTACCGCACTGCCTGGTGCTTCGGCGCTGTTGTCGGCCTTGGTGGTCGCAGGGTTACCAACAGATCGGTTTTTGTTTTTGGGGTTTTTGCCGCCGAAAAGTCATGCGCGACGCACGCAACTGGCGGAAATTGCAGGCGTACGTGCAACGGTGGTGATTTACGAATCCCCCCGGCGGTTGGCTGGATTATTGGCCGATGTCGCAGATATTTTGCCTGGGCGCGAGGCTGCGGTTTGCCGTGAATTGACCAAATTGTTTGAGGAAGCCGTAACCGGCAAGGTGGAAGATCTTGTCCGCCGCTATGCCGAAGCGGAGACTCCAAAAGGGGAAGTTGTTTTGGTGATTGCGCCCCCATCTGCCGAGGATATGGCATGGAGCGATACGGCTCTGGATGCGGCCCTGATTGAGGCGCTGAAAACCCTGTCGATCAAGGATGCCGCTGCCACTGTAGCTGCGGCTTCCGGTGCGTCGAGAAAGGGGCTTTATGCCCGAGGCCTTGCTCTGCGGGAGGCGGAGGATTGATGATCCGTGCAGAGTCCGGCCGGGCCAGTCATAAACGCGGGCTTTGGGCGGAAACCGTGGCTGTTTGGCTGTTGCGGGCAAAGGGTTACCAGATCATCGGCCGTCGAGTCCCGTCGCCTCGTGGAAGTAAAGCCGGGGAAATAGATGTGGTGGCACGGCGCGGCTGTCTCCTTGCCTTTGTCGAAATCAAGGCCCGCCCCAGTGTGGAAGCGGGTTTGTACGCGGTTTCAGAGAGGCAACAGGAACGGCTGGCGCGTGCGGCTGAAAGATTTATAAAAAATCAACCGAAGTATGCCACTTGTGATCTCCGGTTCGACGTCATCATCATTGTGCCTGGGCGCTGGCCTCTGCATTTGGTTGATGCTTGGCGTACGAATCCATCATGACGGAGTCCAAAAATGAAGATGCCTTTCCGATTTTCCGCGTTGCATTCTGTTGTTGTCGGTATAGCGGTTGTTTTGGGCCTGTCCGCGTGTTCTCCGATTGGCGTTCTGGCTGGGGTTGGGGCGACTATGGGAACGGCAGCGGTGGATGAACGCGGCGTTGGCGGCACGGCTTCCGATGTGCGTATCCGTGCCGAGATCAATGCGGCGTGGGTTAAGCGTGATGCCTTTGCTTATAGTGGTGTGGGGCTTTTGATTCATGAAGGTCGGGTGGTTCTGACCGGCACTGTTTCTGATGAAACCATGCATCGCGATGGCGTTGCCATGGTGCGCGGTGTGGATGGTGTCGGGGATGTTTATGACCACATTCGCGTTGATCCGGAAGCCGGATTGGCGGACTATGCCGATGACGCCGGAATCATTTCTGCAATGCGTAAGTCCATTTTCATGGATAAAAGTATTTTGTCGCTGAACTACGACATCGATGCTTCCGCACACACGCTTTATCTTTTGGGAATTGCCCAGGATGAGGGTGAGAAGCAGCGGGTTTTGGCTCATGCTCGGACCATTTCCGGGGTGCGGAAGATTACAGACTATATTCGCGTGCAAACACGGCCATAAAAGGCACGGCTTATTGCAGGGAAGATCCCCGCTCTTTTTGGCAAACGCGATTGCGGCCTTGACGTTTGGCGGCATAAAGGGCGGCATCGGCACGGGCGATGACGTGGCTTGCGGTGTCTCCGTCTTCAAAAGCGGAGATCCCGAAGCTGACGGTGACAGACCCGATCCCGGCAAAGACGCACTTAGCAATTCGTTGCCGTAAAATCTCTGCCATATTGAAGGCTTCGTGCAAGCGGGTATGAATGCAGACGATCAGAAACTCTTCTCCGCCCCAACGACCAACCACGTCGGTGCTACGGGTCGATAGGCGCATTTCAGCGGCAATTTTCTCCAACACACGGTCACCGGATGGGTGACCGTAGGTGTCGTTAATGGTCTTAAAGAGGTCAATGTCGGCCATGATGACAGAAAAGCAGGTGCCATACCGGCGAGCTCGGTGTTCTTCGGAAGAGAGAACCTCTTCCAATTTATAACGATTGAAAACCCGCGTTAAAGGGTCGGTCACGGATAAAGTATGTGCCTTGTGTAACATTTCGGATTGATGTTCCCAGGCTGTCAAACAAGAGAGAGCGTTGGCAATAGCGCGGGCAAAATTTGGCGCTTGTTTCTCCCATGCACCTCGTAAAGCCAAATCCTGGGGCAGAACGACGACGATATAACGGCGCAGGCTTGGCATGGATTCGTCGAGGACCCACAGAATCAAAAGGGTATTGGTCCCGGAAACGGTACGTAAACGCGAGGTCGTTTCGGTGCAAGCCCGTGGGTCAAAAACCGCAGCCCCGGTTTCATGAGAAGAGCGGAAAACGCGGCGCAATTCCGGTGTTAAATCGGGAGGCCAGCCGTTTGAAGGGTCAGGTATGGGGTGTTCAATAAGGACCTGTTTGATCCCTGAAATCGCCTCCATTAGCGAACCGAGATCGCGCCAAAACGATGACAGACCCGTGGACCTTGCCAAGAGTTCCGTAAGGGCGGAAAGGGTGCGGACGACGATGTCGTTGGCGCGTTGTCTTTTTGCATGGGTCCGCGCCAAGAACACCGCACGGGCAAAGCCTTCCATGGTCCAAAGCTCGCAAGCATATCCGTCCCTGGATTCGGGGGAGTGCGGCTGTGCAATTAAAAGTCCACCAATAGACCCTCCAGAGTTGCTGCGGAGGGTGATGGGTAGAAAGGGAGAAGACCCATCTTCATGTAAGCGTTGAAGAAAGGTCATAACCGTGGGTTTATGGCATTGATCCGTAAATTCACAGAAATGACGGCCAATACAATCTTCTGGAGCATATCCAAGTACAATTCGCCAATTGGAATTGACGTCGAGAATGTATCCTCTTTCATCTAATTTATGAAGTAATAGTTTGTTTTTTCGATTGTTATTAAAACCAGTGAACACTGTTTGTTTGTCCTCTGCCCTTTTTAGCGAGGGTTGGCCGCGCCTTTTAGAAAATTGATCTCCGTCAGTATGGGTTAAGATATGATCTTATCTTTTACATATCCAGAAATTTCGAAAAATTTTACGGATGAATACCAACAAACATTTCATAATCATTTGTATATATGGGGACACCCTATGTCCTCCTTTTGAAGGAAGACCAACCCGAATGGCGGCAAAAAGTCAAAGAACGGCTTTCCGTCTGGATGCCGGAGGTAGGATGCCCTATGTCCTTGGTGTGTTGTCCCGAGAAGGAGAATGAGATTATGGCCTTAACGGTCGCCCTGCAAATGGACCCCATGGAAGGCATCAATATTGATGCGGATTCCAGCTTTGCTCTTGCCGAAGAGGCACAGCGGCGGGGGCATAGTTTGTTCCATTATCTTCCCCGAACCTTGCGGCTGGAAGACGGGCGGGTTTCCGCAGTTGGCCATGCCATGAACGTTCAGCGGGTTCGGGGCGATCATGTTTGCTTTGGTGCGCGGGAGCCCATTGATCTTGCCCAAATGGACGTGGTGCTGCTGCGCCAAGACCCACCGTTCGATCTGACATACATCACCACCACTCATATTCTTGACCATATCCACCCCAAAACCTTGGTCGTTAATGATCCGGCAGGGGTCCGTAATGCGCCGGAAAAAATATTGGTGACAGATTTTCCGGACTTGATGCCACCAACCTTGATTTCCGCCGATCCGGAGGCTATTCGCGATTTTCGTGCGCGACACCGCGACATTATTCTTAAGCCGCTGTTTGGTAATGGCGGTGCTGGGGTGTTTCATTTGCGGCCCGATGATGAAAACCTGGGCGCTTTGCTCGATATGTTTTTCGTGAACACGCTTGAGCCTTTGATGATCCAAACGTATTTGCCTGCCGTCCGTGAGGGCGACAAACGCATCATCCTGATTGATGGCGAAGCGGCGGGTGCGCTCAATCGCGTGCCAAAGGATGGTGACGCACGATCCAACATGCACGTTGGGGGCCGCGCCGAGCCAGCCGTTCTGACGAAGCGTGACCATGATATTTGTCGCCGCATTGGCCCGGTTTTGAAGGCGCGGGGCTTATTGTTTGTGGGTCTGGACGTGATCGGTAATTACGTTACCGAAATAAATGTTACATCCCCGACGGGCATTCAGGAAATTGGTCGTTTTGATAAAACCAATCTGGCGGCCCGGATATGGGATGCGATCGAGGCGAAATACACGGCAACGCGCACTTAAAGGCAACGACAGTTTTCGCTTTGCTCTCTTGACCATCACGGGCATTGAGTGGTCTGTTGAAACCCTCGCGGCAAGCTTTGGGGGCAGCGGACGTGGTTGCGGTGGTGCATACGGTAGCGTTTTCAGGGATTGAAGTTTGCCCGGTCGAGGTGCAGGTGCAAATTGCCAGTGGCTTGCCGGCATTTTCCGTGGTTGGGTTGCCCGACAAGGCGGTGGCGGAAAGCCGGGAACGGGTTCGTGCGGCTTTGATTGCTATTGGGCTGGGTCTGCCGCCCAAACGGATTACCGTCAATTTGGCCCCGGCCGACGTGCTGAAAGAAGGCAGCCACTTTGATTTGCCAATTGCGCTGGGTATTTTATCGGCGATGGATTTGATCCCAGCAGAGGAGGTCCTCAATTACACGGTAATGGGCGAATTGTCCCTGGATGGGCGGATCAGTGCTGTTTCCGGGGTTTTGCCCGCAGCGATTTCCGCGCACGCCCATGATCGTGGTTTGATTTGTCCTCTTTCCCAAGGGCCGGAGGCGGCCTGGGCTGGCGGTGGCGACACCTTTGCCTTTGGTGATTTGATGCAGGCGATTGGGTTTTTGAAGGGCGATCTTCTGGTTTCGCCGACTCAGCCTGGTGCCTTGCCGGAAACGCCACCCGGTCCTGATCTTGCCGATGTCAAAGGGCAAGAAACCGCAAAGCGTGCGTTGGAGATTGCCGCCGCCGGAGGTCATAATCTGTTGATGGTGGGGCCGCCCGGTGCCGGAAAGTCAATGTTGGCGCGGCGCCTGCCGGGATTGTTGCCGCCATTGTCGCCGCAAGAGGCTCTGGATGTCAGCATGGTTCATTCGATTGCTGGAGATCTGCCGGACGGAGGCTTGTTACGTCATCGTCCCTTTCGTACGCCACATCACTCGTGTTCCACCGCTGCCATGGTTGGTGGAGGCCTAAGAGCACGCCCAGGAGAGGTTTCTTTGGCGCACTTGGGGGTGCTGTTTCTGGACGAGGTTCCAGAATTTCCTCGCGCGGTCCTGGAAAGTCTGCGCCAGCCCTTGGAAAGCGGCACGGTGTCGGTGGCTCGTGCCAACCGCCACGTCACGTACCCGGCGCGAGTGCAATTGGTGGCGGCAATGAATCCATGCCGTTGCGGTCACTTGGATGATCCGGCATTGGCGTGCCGACGTGCGCCACACTGTGCTGAGGATTATCAAAACAGCTTATCGGGACCCTTTCTGGATCGTATCGATTTGCATGTGGAGGTTGCTCGTGTTGATCCGTGGGATTTGGATGGCTTGCAGCCAGGAGAATCCTCGGCGGTTGTTGCTGCGCGGGTGGCCGTCGCACAGGCACGGCAAGCGGCACGGTTTGCTGGGCGTGAGGGTTTGTGCCGGAATGCGGATTTGGAAGGCCGAGCCTTAGACGATTTGGTTCCCTTGGAGGCGACGGATCGTGTGTTCTTGGCAGAAGCGGCCTCTGTCTTCAAACTATCGGCGCGGGGATACCACCGGGTTATCAAGGTGGCACGGACTATCGCCGATCTGGAGGGGACAGATCGTGTGGCTCGTCCTCATATTGCCGAAGCTTTGTCCTTTCGTCGTCGTTCCTTGCGATCGAATACAAAGGGCTAGGACGTAAACTCATAAATCCCGTCGGTTGCGCCGGAGCGCTTTCGTTCGTCCGAACAGGAGAAAAGCGTAGACCGTAGCGGGGACTACGGGCAAGCTTTTCAACGCCTTC
>JAFGWD010000255.1 GCA_016937315.1 Rhodospirillaceae bacterium | reverse complement strand
TCGCCCTCGCCACCAATCAGAACATCGGCCCCGCCCAGGCCATAGATATGATCAACGCCCGCAGAGCCATCCAATGTGTTGGCCGCCGCATTCCCGACCAAAACATCATCGCCGCCACCCGCCGTGATATTTTCAATGTTCGACAAGGCCGAATACACCGTCGACGTCGAACCATCCAGCCCCCAAGCAAACCCACCGCTGGATACCGAAACCCCGGTCGGACTATCCCCCGGATTGACCGAAGCCGTTCCGTCCAAAAAGATTTTCACATCCGCAGCATCCGCACCAGCAACCGTATAGGCAATGGTGTCATTCTCACTGCCGCCGTCAATGGTGTCGCTGCCAGCGGAAAAAGTGAGCACATCATCATCGGCACCACCGCTTAAGGTGTCGTTTCCGTCCCCACCATCAAGGGTATCGGCACCATCCCCGCCATACAGGGTGTCGTTCCCAGCCCCACCATCCAAAAAATCGGCCCCCGCATTACCGGTCAGCTGATCATTTCCGCTGCCGCCATAAAGAGTATCGGTTCCGGCCGCGCCAGTCAGGATGTCGTTGCCACCATTTCCCGTCAAGGTATGGTCCCCAGCCGCAGTGACCGTGAAGGTATCCACGCCATTGCCACCAGATAAATTTTCGATACTGGTCAGCACATCCCCAGCAGCATAGCTGTAAGGTGAGGTTGCAATCGTCGCATTCCCGCTGGCGTCCAGAGTAATCGTGTGGGCGTACCCGTCAGTGTACGCTGCGGTATCGTTACCGCCTCCTCCATCAATCAAATCACTGCCGGAACTGCCGATCATGACGTCATCACCATCACCACCGTAAAGGGTGTCGTTACCAGACCCTGCGTCAAAATAGTCGTTACCGGCCTCGCCATACAACGTGTCGTTGCCATTCTGTCCATAAAGCGAATCGCCATCCGCGCCGCCATACAGGATGTCATTGTCATTACCGCCATACAGACGATCCACGCCTGCTCCGCCGTACAGGGTATCGTTGCCATTTTCGGCGCTCAGATAATCGTTGCCATCCTCGCCGTGCATGATGTCATCGCCATTTTGGCCGTACAGGTAATCGTTCCCCGCGCCGCCATACAGCGTGTCGTTGCCGTCACCCCCGTAAAGGTTGTCTTGGTTGTTATCCGCCGCGTCTCCACCGACAAGAAGATCATCGCCATCTTCGCCATACAGGGTATCTCTTCCCGCTTCGCCATACAGGGTGTCATGACCACCCCCGGCGGTAAATGAGTCGTTGCCTGCCCCACCAGAAACGGTCTCGGCAACACTGGTCCCGGTGAAGTAATCCACACCAGAGCCAAAATTGACGATCTCAACGCCAGAAATCGCCGCGCCTTCGATCATACCTCCAAGGGCCGTTCCGGTCAGATTGAGGGTATGGGCCACGTTATCGGCGGTCAGATCCAAAGTGTCCTGGCCGGTGCCACCATCCAAGCTGACTAAACCCGCCACAGTCACCGTAAACGTGTCATCGCCCGCCCCACCCAACAAGGTATCCGCGCCACCGGCACCATTGATGGCATCGTTACCATCCAAGCCAGAAATCACGTTGGCGTTGGCATCCCCGGTCAGGGTGTCGGCCTGATTCGATCCTTCGAGATTTTCGATATTAGAGAACGCGGTTGACATCCCCACCGCCGTCGCAGGAGACGCAGCCAAGTTCACCGTTACCCCCACGGCAAGATCAGCAAAGGACAGAGTGTCGGCATCCGCACCACCATCGACGACGTTTGTCCCCAACCCCGCATAGATCGTATCGGCTCCGGCCCCAGCCGTAATATTGTCATCGCCATCGCGACCATAAATCGTATCAGCGCCAGCCCCGGCGACAATCAGGTCATTGTCCGCACCGCCATCAATCATATCGGCACCCGCCGAGCCATAAACCGTATCGGCTCCGGCCTGGCCATAGATGGTATCGCCCTGCGAACCCAATTGGGCATAGATCACATCATCGCCGGTCCCACCCTCAATGGAATCACTGCCGTACCCGGCATACACAATGTCATTGCCCGCACCAGCAATCACCGTATCGTTGCCATACCCCGCATGAATGGTGTCATTGCCATCCCCGGAGTCCACATAGTTGGGTGTGCCTTGTGCAGGCAAAACGTAAACTGTTGACCCACTGGAGTCCGTTTGGCTGATGTCATCGGTGCTATCCGCATCGCGGACTTGCACCGTAATTTCAGTGGTACTGGTAAAGTTCTCAGCACGGGTCACACCATTGATGGTTACCACCATGGTGAACTCCGTGGTCGCGACGGTGCCTGCCTCGGACAAAGGATAAACGATTTTGAAGGTATCATCAGAGGTCAGATACGAAATCGGCAAACTCCACGAGCCTCCCCCCAAATCCGTAATCGCCCCCCCATTTCCAACCAAGCTCACCCCGGACGGAAGTCCGCTGATGGTAATGCTGGTCAACTTGGTGAAATAGCCGGAAATCTGGATCGACATTTCCTTGGAAAACGTCGCGCTGCCAAGAACCGTACCATCGGTGTCATAGCGAACCCCACCGACATCGGTGCCGTCGGCATAAATCACGTCATTACCGTCTGAACTACTAGAGGTTATGGTTTCTGTCGCGAACTGCACCGGATCACGCGCCGAATAACCACCGTCAACCCCGGTCCCTGAAGGACCTCCCGCGCCGGAAACTATAGTCCCCGACACGCCGCCACCAACAACATTGCCCAAAGACACCACAACCAAAGGCGTCAGACTCACCGGATTGGGCGCGGCACCAACACCGGGCGACGCCGCCGCAGGCGCTTCGAAAGGCTGTACCGGCGCAGGATCGGCAGCCTTATCGTGCAGTTTATCGACCTGTTTGCCGACATCCTTGATCATTTCCTCCACCGTCGCGTCGGAAGCCGTCGCTAATGGAGAAACCTGGTCCGATTCAATTTGCGCTTCGGCTTGGGCCTCAACCTGCGCCTCTGTCTGTACTTGACTGACCGCTCCGTCTTGTTCTGACCCATCGCCATGCAGGGACTTGTCTCCCGCACTCTCTTTGGCATCGTGTTCGGTCAGACTGCTCATCACTGGAATGGAAACATCCGGCGTTTCGACCAAGCCAACACGTTCCAGAAGAACGGATGTACTGACCGTTCCATCGGCAAAGGCAACCGGCGGCGGTGCATCGCTCATCGCTTCCATGCCCGCACCAGGTAAAACGAACCGCGCACCATCCTTGGTCTGAATCACCAGATCGACATCAACGACGTCGATACGCGCAACATTACCCTGAGCCACCGGCAATGTGAAACGCCCGGCGGCATCCGCCTTGATGGTCGTCGCTTGCTGCGGCATGGAAGGGCCTCCCTTTTTTCGTCATCTCAGGCAACGACACCAGTCCCCAGACCAGTTTATTCCGCCACACCACTCAGCGGCTGGCCAGTTACTGCCTGAGCCTGCATTTCTTGGAATTGCAGCATTTGCTGCTGTTGCTGCTGCGCCAAAACCCGTGCGAGTTCACGAGAAACCTCGCGGAATTCTTTTTGCATATCGCGAATCAAGTTGCGTTGGCTGTTCCGCATTTCTTCCAAGGTTGATTCAAGGATAGTGCTTTGATGGGTGATCCCCTGAGCGATTTGCGCCAAGGGTTCCAGAGCACTGTTCATGGCACCAAAGTTCTCTTTGATTTCCCACAAATGGCGAGACCCACCGACGTCAATTTCCTCGATTTTTTTCAGGCGATCCGACAAGTCCTTGAAGGAGTCCAAAGTTTCCGACACCGCATCACGCATCGACTGCTGCACGGTTCCCGCATTGCTCAGCTGATTCTGAGAAATCGAGGCCACCTCGTTCATCTTCACAGCCAACTGTTGCACACCGGTCGCAATCGCCGTGGATGACGATGCCAAGGCCTGCAACCGGCGATCCAAACGGTTTTCATTATCCGCACCACGGTCATTCACCGTATGCAACAAACCAACCGCCTCATCAATTTTGGTCAGGGTGTCACGGCTAATGTTGCCTTGCGCATCTTGAAACAAGCGATGGGTGTCGTTGCCGATCCCAAGTTTCTGGTCAATGGAATTCAAAACATCAATCAGACGTGCGCTGACCTTTCCCATGTCCGTATTGGCCGACAAAATCGAGCGCAATTCGGACAACATCTCTTCGTTGGTTTCCTTCATACGCGGGCCAAAACCCAGAAGGTCGTTGGTTTTCTTGCTGGCCGCGACATTGTTTTCGATGGACTGAGAAACCAATTCCAAACGCTTCGAAAGACCATCGACGCGGGTCGTCATCTGCAAAGACGAATCCTGTGACCTGTGAAACAAATCCTGCAACGAACTGATGTTACCGAGCAATTCCGCCATAAAATCAGACAAGAAAGCTTCCGACACCCCCCCGCGCGTCGATGCCGCCCCGGTCACGGCCCCCATCATCGGCAAAGGCCCACGCACACGCTCAACCAGTGCATTCAAAACACGCCGCGCTTCCGACATCACACGCCGGACATACCGGCGCACGGTCAACAGCATCACCCCCAACATCAAGCTGCTAACCAACCCAAACATTGATGCCGAGAAGGCAATCCCCATACCCGCCAAAGGTTTCCGCAATTCGCCAATGAGTTTGACGAACTCTTCTTCCAGATTGCCAGCTCCTGACATGCCATCCAGCATACTGGCGATGCCAGTCAGGGTTTCCAGCAAACCAATGAAGGTCCCCAAAAGCCCCATCGCCACCATGAAACCAACCAGGAAATTCGGCAATTCTAGGCGGCTCTCAAATTCCGAGGACAGCGCCCGCAGTTCACCTTCAATGGCTTCCTGATCCAGTTGCGAGGACAACTTGCCGCCGGTCTCTGCAATCGGTGACAAGTACCGATACATCATTCGCCGGGTCAGCCAGGATTCCTCCAGCAGCACTTTCATATCGCCGCCATTGCTGGCTTCGCGGTGAAACCGCCGCAGAACAGTGCGTTCGCGTTGTGCTTCGAACAGCCGGAAGAGCATCAGCATCGCACCGGAGAAGGCGATCAGGATGATCCCACTGTTCAGAATGCGATTACCCATAATCGCGTGAATGACAAAGTCCTGGAAAAACCACGCCACCACTCCCAAGACCACAAGCGGCGCAAAGCACTGCGCGGCGGAAATGATGTCCATCGGTGTGCAGGACTGTTTGATACGGATCAAAAGGGGTCGCAAAGCCATCACCGGGCGTCCTGAAAAACATTGGTGGAAAACTTGTGAAGCGGCGACGTAATGTAAGCTAGAACAGTACGCTGGCCGATCACCAGATCGCCGGTAATCGTCATACCGGGAACCAAAAGCCGTCCCGCATAGGCATCAGGCAAAGAATCGACCTGAATCACCACACGGTAATACGCATCACCTCGAGCATCAGAAACCGTATCGGCACTGACTTCAACAACACGTCCATCCAAGGTGCCCACCAAACCACTGTCATAAGCACTGACCCGGATGCGTGCAGATAAACCTTCACGCAATTCGCCACGATCCCGAGGATGGGCACGGGCCTCAATCGACAGCGGCCCTGATGTTGGGGTGATTTCGACAATCGACTCGCCAGCTTTCACAACACCACCCACGGTGTTGACAGAAATCCGGTTGATCACCCCATCAACCGGCGCACGAATTTCCGTGCGGCTGACACGATCACTTTGCGCGGACAAACCTTGTCGCAGTCGATCAATTTCGGTCAGTGTCGCAGCCAGATCAGCTTGCGCTTCGGCGCGATAACGGGCACGAGCCTCATCAATACGAGCCTCCGCCTCATCAATCGACGACGCAATCTTAGGCAGTCTGGATGCGGCTTCCGAAAGCTCCGTATCCAAGCGTTGTTCTCGGCTCTGCGCGTCCAAAACTTCCAATTGCGAGGCCGCATTGCGTGCCGCAAGGGCCTGCAAGAGCGCCAAGCGTTTCCGTGCGGTTGCATGTTCAGCGGTCAAGCGCACACGGTGCAATTGCACTTCCCGTTTCTCGGCGGTGCGTTGAGCCACCTGCTCACGATATACCGTAAGCTCCTGAAGACATTTCTCGCGTCGTGACAAGAAAAGTTGGCGTTCGGTTTCCGCAGACGCTTCATCCCGCAAATCCGCTGGCAAATCCAAACGGTCCAAACCATCGGCTTCGGCTTTCAAGCGCATCGCCCGAATCCGTTGCCCCGCCAATTTGACACCGATTTCACCAAGAACCGCACCGGCATTGGTCGCATCAATGGTCAACAACAAATCCCCACGTTTGACCACCGTACCCTCCACAGCCTCAATGGAGGCCACGATACCACCCTCAAAGTGTTGAATTTGCTGACTACGCCCGGCGGGAATAATCCGTCCCTCGACACGCACCACACGGTGCACATACGCCAGAGCCGCCCAAACCAACAGCGCCCCCACGAAAATTGCCGCCGAGATCAAGAAAACTTGCGGACTCTCCACACGCCGCCAACAGGCAACACGAGACATCGGAACATTAAGGCCGGTGGAAGCGGATTTCGACGCGCCCATCCTTCACCTCCCTGCCCTGCTCGATCATCACATGTATGGTTCGACCGTCACCAAAACCCTTATCCATCAAATAGTTACGAACGGACAGGCCGCGAAAATACGCCAAACGCCGACCTTCGCTATAGGTTTCCGCGCCCATGATCGACAGCACCGAGGACAACGCCCCTTTCAAGGCCACCTTTTGACTGTTCAGGACGGCGTCCAAGGCAGCTTTTGCTTTATCGTCAAGATTGAACACACCACGTGGGAAGACCAGAACCACCGCTCCGTTCCCCTTGGACAATTCCGCCTCGCCCTTCGCCACGGAAGGATCTCCGGCCACCACTTTGATTTCCGTTTCCGTATTCAGAAGATTTCCGGTTTCGGTACGATGCTCCAAAACCTTCGTTTGATTTTCCGACGCCGACAAACGCGCTTTCAGAAGCTGATTATCCTTCTCCAATGCTTGCACTTTCTCCGAGGCTTTTTGTAATTGCGCCCGGATATTGTTATTCTCATCAATCAGGATCTGCTTTTGTCCCTCGATTTCCTGTTTGGCCTCGGTTTGCTGCTGTATGGCAGAAGCAAGATAGGACGCGCGTTTACGCAATTTGTCAGAGGACAGCACCAAGGCAAAGACAAAGACCACCAGCACGAAAACCAGCGTCAGAACCACATTGCTAAGAGCATCGACGAAGCCCGGCCAATAGTTCTCTTCCTTGTGACCACTCATGGACGGACATCCTCCGAACCCAAAACCGCGCCCACCAACTCACCCATCTGGCGTCGCACCTGATAGGCAGCTTGTGCTTCGGAAATCAACAAACGCACCAGTTCCACGCGTGAGGAATACAGACGTTCGTAAGCATCCAACAAATCAAACAACGGACGACTTGACGCGAGGTATTGCTCTTCAAAGCTTTGTGCAACCTGAGTATTGGCACGCAGAGCCGAACGCGTCGCACGAATTCGTTTGTCCGCCGCATTCAGCGCCGTATAGCTGTTGGCCATGTTTTCTTCAATGCGTCGCCGAACATCCATGGTCTTGTACTGCGCTTCCTTCGCTCGCGCCCCATACCCCATGCCTTCGGCAATATCGGTCCCGCCATTGAACTGCCAAGTCATCACCAACATCGCCAAATTTTCGTGCTGATAAGCCCAAGGTCCACCGTCAATCGGGTTGCCTTTGGCCGCCCCTCCGGCGTTATAGGTTGTGGTCCGGCTCAGCTCAAAACTCAACGCGGGCAATACACGACTGAAAGCCTTATAGCTTTCCATCTGCGTGGAATCGGCTTGCAGGCCCGACGCCACGTATTCAGGATTGGAGGCCACTGCTCGCGCCAAAGCCGCAGCGGAAACGTCGGGCAAAGACGGCAAAAGCCGCGCGGGCACACGAATCTTTAGGGGCGATATGCCCGTCAAACGGCGAAACTCCACCTGCGTCGCCGCCAACTCGGAACGCGCCGAAATAATGGCGGTTTCAGCAGAAATCGCACGCGACCGCACACGCTCCAAATCGGCTCTCGACGCTCCACCACCATCAACACGCACCGCCATGCGTGCCATAAGACCGTCCAGGGAATCTTTATAGCTTTCAGCATAATGGATCGTCAAAACCGCCTGTATTAGCTTCAGGTAGCTCTGCACAGTTTCCATGGCGACACGTTCCCGCACACCAATACGCTGAACATCCGCCATATCATTATTGATGTGACGCTGCAAAATGTTGGAAATGATTGCCACGTCGATAATCGGTTGCTGGATTTCCAACACCCGATCCCCACGGTGGTGACGATCATCCTCGACCCGTGCACCAGAACTGTCATTGATGGATGCGGGACTGCTGCGTTCAATCCCGCTGGCCCGCGTAAATTTGACTTGCGGTGCGTACTGACCATAAGCCGCAACAACTTCCCAGGCTGTTCCGGTTTTCTTGCTTTGTGCCGCCAAAACCTCGAAATTGGTCTTCAGTGCCATGGCCACGGCCTCATCCAGGCGCAACACCCCCACATAATCCGGGGCCTCAGCATTCGATGCAGGCATGGAGATTTCAGTCTCACCATGCAGCAAATTCCGCAACAAGTGCGAACGCTCGACGCCAAGATCCTCCGCAGAGCCCGACGCAGGCGGGGGCACCGCGTGCAAAGAGTCGAGTGGCGGCGGAATCACTTTTGGACGCGGGACATCACGCACAGGCAAAGCCTCCCCACGTCCATCGGGAGACCCCATGAACTGTGCCCAAGCCTCCCCAGAACCACTTAAAAAAAACGCCAGAGCAAAAGGCAGCATCCACCACCCCGCGCCGCGCCCAACCATTGGCTGCACGCCATCCCCCAATCGAAAACTTTTGCAGTTCCAGACCGACATAGCATGAGCTACAAAGGCATTCCAGGAAAATATCTGCACACCTACACATATAAAAATTCAAAAAATGAATAAATGTCCCAGAAAACTGCGCGATAGACACGACATCATGGGCATCGTTTCGATACCGTTCCTTATCATCCAGACATGAACTCTTCACTTCCAACACGGAACAGGAGGAAATGCGCTGACTTAGAAAACCGGGATAAAATAGAGCACGCACAAAAATCCCACATAACCGACCTGCAGCATCCGTTTATGCCGCAGGTCGGTTATGTGGGTAAGTGAAGTTTCGAAGACGATCAGAAGCACGCAAGGCCGTTCCATCACAGGAGCCAAGCGTCCATAGCGGGATATGTATGCAGGCGCAGTTTCTATCCCAGAACGGTGTCCAAGACCATCATCAAGGCAAAGCCCCCCATCAACCCCACCGTTGCGGGCGTCTGATGGCCATTGCGGTGGGTTTCGGGGATAACTTCGTGCGAGACAACAAACAACATAGCACCCGCAGCAAGCCCCAGACCAATGGGATAGGCCAGAGCAAAACCGCTGGACAACCCCACCCCCAAAAGCGCACCAACAGGCTCCACCGCACCACTGCCGACCCCCACCAGGACGGCCGTACGGGCTGAGAATCCAGCGCTGCGTAAGGCCAAGGCAACCGCCAATCCTTCGGGGACGTCTTGGATGGCAATTGCCGTGGCCAGAGGAATACCCACCGCCATGTCGGCCTGGGAAAATCCGACACCGATCGCCATGCCCTCCGGTAAATTGTGCAGAATAATCGCAAAAACAAACAACCAGACACGCCCCAAACGCTCATGACCAGGGCCCTGCGGCCCCAGGGTTTCGTGTTCGTGCGGAGTGAATTCTTCCAAGCCCAGCATCAGGACCACGCCCAACCCCATCCCCAGAACAACAACACCTGCC
>JAFGWD010000032.1 GCA_016937315.1 Rhodospirillaceae bacterium | reverse complement strand
CCGTGACAACATCCTTGCGACGGATCCCGAGGCCAATGACAAAGCCCTGCGCACCGCCTCACGTAAGGCTGGTCTGGATGAATTTGTGCGCCTCCTCCCCGAAGGCTATGACACCAACGTCGGCGAAGCCGGAAGCATCATGTCCGGAGGGGTCCGCCAACGCATCGGTCTTGCCCGTGCCTTTCTCCGCGAGCCACCGGTATTGTTGCTGGATGAACCAACCAGCAACCTGGATCGTGGAACAGAAGACCACTTACGGCAAAGCCTGATCGAGTATGCCAAGACTCGAACTGTCATTGTCGTCAGTCACAGCCCGGTTTTGTTATCTGCCGCCCACAACATTTTGTTCCTCCCGCTTAGTGGACCAGCCCGTTTCGGCCCTGCCGCAAAGGTGTTGCAGTCTCTGGTGCCGAACGGTGCTCTGCCCATGACGCCACCGAAGAAACCCATCTCATCCGGTGGGGATTCCCATGTCTGACAGACTTGAACCACCCGCGTCCCCCTTTGACGCCTTAATGATCAAGCATGCGTCCATTACCGGACGACACATCGCTTGGTCCTTATGCGGACTGATCTCTGTGTCTCTGATTTGGTCGGCCTTTGCACAATTGGACGAAGTCGCCGTTGCCG
Organism: Rhodospirillaceae bacterium; assembly: GCA_016937315.1. Classification (GTDB taxonomy): domain Bacteria; phylum Pseudomonadota; class Alphaproteobacteria; order Rhodospirillales; family Rhodospirillaceae; genus Oleispirillum. The sequence goes on along the minus strand of JAFGWD010000032.1, from coordinate 7,017 downwards.
ACGGTGAAGTCATCCCACAGGGGCAGGTCAAGGTCATCCAGCATCTGGAAGGCGGCATTGTCCAAGAACTGATGGTCAAGCCTGGCTCCGTGGTCAAGATTGGCGACCCCCTGGTGCAATTGGACCTTGCCTCCACAGCCATCAACCGCGACGAACTCAAGGTCCGCATCGATGGTCAGCGCCTCAGCCTGGCCCGCCTGACTGCGGAAGCGGAAAACAAGCCATTGGTCTTCCCCGACGACTTGGAAAAACGCTATCCCGATCTGGCCCGTGCCGAGCGTGACACGCACAGAGCACGCTTGGCCGAACTGCAATCGTCACTCTCCGTCCTGGAACAACAGCATCGGCAAAAAACCGAAGAAGTCCAAGAGCTGGAAGCCAAGGAACGCTCTTTGAAGACGTCCTTACGCCTCGCCCAGGAAAAATTCGCAATGTCAAAATCCCTGTTAAGCGAGGGGTTGACGCCAAAGATGGAACACCTGCAACTGGAATCCGAAGTCGAATCCCTGCGCGGGCAGATGTCAATCCTCAGCCATACTTTGCCGCGTTCCCGCGCCGCCTTACAAGAATCCGCGAACCGTGCCGAGGAAGCACGACTCAGCTTTCGCCGTGAAGCCAGCGAAATGTTGGGAACCGCACGCATGAATTTGGCGCGGAACGCGGAGTTCATGAACAAGGCTGACGATCAACAAATCCGCACGGAAATCCGGTCTCCCATCGACGGCATTGTCAAAAACATGCGCTACGTCACCATTGGCGGCGTGATCCAAGCCGGGGCACCGATCATGGAAATTGTCCCCACCGACAACAAGCTGCAAATCGATGTCCGCCTGAAACCAAAAGATCGTGGGTACGTGCGCGTCGGGCAAAAAGCCTTAGTAAAGATTTCCACATACGATTATTCCCGGTACGGCGGATTGGATGGCGTCGTCACGGACGTCGCTCCAGATGCCAACACCGACAACAAGACAGGACAGGCTTATTTTCAAGTCATCGTCGAAACCAAGCAAACCTGGATGGGGGAAAACCCCGGCGAGTTTCCCATCAGTCCGGGCATGCAAGCGACAGCCGACATCCACACCGGCACACGGTCGGTTCTGGACTATCTGATCCGCCCGGTCTTGAAGCTCAAACATGAGGCCTTTCGCGAACGCTGAATGGCGAAGAAATCGCCCACACACCCGGAATGCTTCTTGTTCCATTGGATAAGATGATGATTTACAAAATCAAATGATTTACAGTGACGCCATTATGGGGGTCGCAGCAGCACGCGTGGAGCTTCCGGATGTCTTTGACTACGGTACTTGGCATTATTCTGGGATTCGGCTTGTTTGTCAGTTCAATCGTTCTGAAAACAGCCAACTACATGCTGTTTCTAGATTTTGCCAGCTTCATCATGGTGATCGGCGGCACGCTTGCCGCCACCTTCATCGCCTTTGAATCCCGCTATGTGGTCAACGCCTTAAAAGTCACGATGTCGATCATGTTCGTCCATCGCATTGGTCGTAACATCCTGACCAGCGAAGTTGGACGCGTCATCCGCTGGGGCTACATCGTCCAAAAAAATGGCCTCCCAGGACTGGAAAGCGACGCCAAAAATCTAGCACGGCAAGATCGCTTCCTAGGCTTTGCTATTGACCTTGTGATTTCCGGTTATAACGGCGCAGAAATTCGGGAAATTCTGAAAAACACCGTAGAAACCACGTTCCAACGCTCCGTCATCAATGCCGAAATTCTCCGCAGCATGGGCAACACGGCCCCCGCCTTCGGCATGATCGGCACCTTGGTCGGCTTGATCATCATGCTGGACAGCATGGCCAGCGACCCCTCCCAATTGGGGCCCGGCATGTCGGTAGCCTTGATCACCACACTTTACGGCGTGCTCTCGGCACGATTGGTGTTTTTGCCCGCAGCCAGCAAAATTCAACAGCGCGAAGAAATCGTGCAGTTCCGTAATTATCTGGTCGCCGAAGGCATGGCTCTGCTCGCTGAACGCAAAAGCCCGCGCTATATCCAAGACAAGATGAACTCCTTCCTGGACCCGGCGATTCACTTTAACATCGACCGTCACTTGAAGGCCAAGCCATGATCCCCCGGCAACCCAAGAAACCCTCCTCCGGAGGAGAAGATGACTGGATGTCCACCTACGCGGACATGGTCACACTGCTTTTGGGATTTTTCATTCTTCTGGCTTCCATATCCAAAGTGGACATGGCTCTGTTCGAGCAAGTCCAGGCTGGAATGGCCAAGGGTGTCGGCAAACGCGATATCGAAACCCCCATCCAGAATCTGAAGCAGGAGATGAAGGAAATCCTGGTTCAGATGAACGTCGATGAATCATCCAGCATTGGCTCGGATACCAGCGGTGTCGTCATCGAGTTTGCATCATCCTCTTTCTTTGATCCCGGCTCGGCAGACCTGCGCCAAGAAGCCGCACCCATCCTCCGCCGCGTTGCGGATACTCTGAACGCTGATATTTACAAAAATTTCCAGGTCGAGGTACAGGGCCATACTGACGACACCCCTATTCACTCACCCAGATTCCCCTCGAATTGGGAACTGTCCTCTGCACGCGCCACCGGCGTTGTCCGCTTTTTCCTGGAAAATCAGATGACTCCGACACGGTTAAGAGCCGTAGGATTGGCCGACGTTTCGCCAAAGGTGCCCAATCGTGACCCCTTCGGCAATCCACTCCCCACCAACCGCGAAATCAACCGCCGCATCGTCATTCGGGTCAACCCCAACCGCCTGTGATCTGAAGACATGGCGGGATAAAAGAAGCCCCGTTCGCCGGGCAGAGGCAACACGGGGCTTCCACAGGATACGTGCACGTATCAGGCCGCACGCACCCCGTTTAGAAATGCCTCGACAACGCCTTTCAAGCCAATCGCCTCGCTGGACAAGGACTGAGAAGCCGTCAACACCTGCTGTGAGGCGGCACCCGTTTCCCCCGCAGCCTGATTGACCCCTTCAATATTCGTGGCAATTTCCTGGGTTCCCGCAGCGGCCTGCTGCACGTTCCGAGCGATTTCTGCCGCCGCAGCAGATTGTTCCTCGACCGCAGAGGCTATGGCCGCAGAAATCTCTTTGATGTCCGATATCCGCGTCACAATTTCCACGATTGCCGCCACCACGTCCTGAGTTGCCGTCTGCACAGCCCCAATTTGGTTGCTGATTTCTTCAGTTGCCTTAGCAGTTTGGCTGGCCAGATTTTTCACCTCTCCGGCAACCACGGCAAACCCCTTCCCTGCCTCACCGGCACGAGCCGCTTCAATCGTCGCGTTAAGCGCCAATAAGTTGGTTTGGTTCGCGATATCCGTAATTAGACTGACCACTACACCAATCCGCGACGAACTTTCCGCTAACCCTTTAACACGAATATCAGCACGGTTTGCCTCCTCGGAAGCATGACAACTGGCCAGACTGGCCTGCTCCACCTGACGTCCAATCTCGTTGATTGATTCGGCCAGTTCTTCAGCCGCACTCGCCACCGTCTGCACGCTTGCCGAAGCCTGCTCTGTCGCCGCAGCCACGGCTGTGGATTGGCGATTGGTTTGTTCGGCGCTGGCTGACAATCCCTGCGCTGTGGCATCCATCTCGGCACAAGCGCCCGTGACAATTTCCAGAACCCCAGAAATTTTTTGGTCGAAATCCTTGGTTAATGTCTCAATGGCTACGGCTCGTTTTTCACGAGCGGCACGAGCCGCTTCCTGTTCGGCAGCCAATCGATCGGCTTCAATGGCATTCTGCTTGAACACTTCCACAGCATCGGCCATTGCCCCCACTTCATCCCGACGGCCATGAGCAGGAACATCGACAGACTTTTCCCCTTCTGCCAAACGTCGCATCACATCGGTCATCGCAACGATTGGCAAGGCAATCCCCTTGTTTAAGGAAACACCTGCAAAAACCGAAAGCATGAGAACAATGCCAAGGGCAACCCCCACCAAAATGTGTGCGTCTCCACGCACCTCATCAGCGGTTTCCCCCGACATCTCAACCGCAAAATTCGCCAGCTTCACCAAATTGTCCATGTCAGCCAACATCACTTGGGACAAGTCTCTCGGCTCGCCGCGAGACAGTTCCAAAGCCTCTTTCTGTTTTCCCGACAGAGCGACATCCAGAACCTTTTGCATGCTGGCAAGGTACGCCCGATGATCTTGCGTAAATTGATCAAAGGCTTTTCGCGCCCTGGGCGTTTTAACTAAGGCGTCAATCTCTTTGGCAGTCTTATCAACCCCCACCTTCATCAGTTGGATGCGAGATAAGACATCTTCACGTTCGTCCGATGTCTCCGCCGCAATCAAGGCCAACTCAGCGGTACGTTGCGCGGCCAACTGGTATTGCATCTTGCGCGTTGCATCCACACAAGGAACCCACTTATCGGTTAAATCATCTGTCGCAGCGCCCAATCGAGAGATTTCCAGAAGGGCCATTCCCCCCAAGCATCCAACAAGAACCGACAATGTTATAAAAATCATGGCGAGCTTGCGCCCCATGTGCAGATTATAAAACCATCGCATTGTGTTCTCTCCACTGTTGGCTCATGGACAACCCAAAACACACCATCTGCTTCAAGTCAGTCGATGCAGATGATTGCCACACACGCGGTTCTCATCCGTCTTGCGACAGGAAATCGCGCCCTTCCCCTAAAATGCACACAAAGACTCCCCATCGTTTCTGCGTTGCGTGCTAGAAACGTTCTGCTAACCTCGGGAAGAATCGGTAGACTTCGGATCAACAGACAGATGCCCAAAATCTCTGAAACAAACGCTTCAGAGAAACCAAATTATGACCACATCACCATGGCCTTGGCATACTGCCCCATAAAGAAATCAATCGGACACTTTTTGTCTGAGAATAATGCCCCTTAGATCCAGCCGACGACGATACGCCCCTCCTTTTTCCTTATGAAGCAGCCACTCCACGATGTTGGAAATATATATATCTCCAAGCCCCTCCATAAGGACGGTTACAACCGATAACGCCGTTCGGTTTCTTCTGCAAGATTATTTTGCGGGAACCCAATATATTAGAACAATCTAAATGTATTGTGGTTCTGTAGTTAAAATATGCCGCACCATATCTGAACCTTGCCACCTGACCAGGAAATATGCTTTGAGAATCAAACAAGTTACGGATAGCTAAGATGAATGACACCCTTGGAGGTAGACTTAAACGCATTCGCGGTTCACAAACACAACAAGAATTCTCCTGTCAGTTGGAAACCGAAAAAAATACTATTGGGCGGTACGAGAGAGGAGAAAGAACACCGGACGGTATCTTTCTGCTCCGTCTAAGGCGAGCCAAGAATGTGAACATTGACTGGCTTCTCACCGGGCACGGACCGGTGTTCGCCTCATCAGCCCCCTCCCCCGATGCTCCTATCGGCGATGGGCCTATTCAAGACGAAGACCTTCTCTCTGCGGTCATCAACGGCGTCATCACCCGTTGCAACACTGCCGACCGCAATCTGGGGCAGATTGCGGCCCGTATTTTCAATCAGTTGCTGTTGGCCTATGATAATCCTGAAGAACGTAGAATCGGCCTCAAGTTGGCGCTTTCACAAATTAACGCCAACACTGATCCGCACGCACAATGAAAACACGTAGCACCATCAAACGGAAATTGGTTCGTTTTCTCGTGCCACGAAACAACCGGACCAAACGGCTTTTGCCTCCACACCCAAAGCATCCATGAAATCATCATCATGGTCGGGGTCATGATGAAAGATCGCCATACGTTTCACATGCGCCATACGGCACAAGCGGACACCTTCCTGCCATGTGGAATGGCCCCAGCCTATTTTTGCCGGAAATTCGTCATCGGTGTAGGTGCTGTCATAAATCACCAGATCCGCGCCTTCGATCAAGGCCAGGATATTGGCGTCTGGATTCCCCGGCAGGTGTTCTGTATCGGTGATATAGCAAACCGCACGCCCACCGTATTCGACACGATAGCCGGTCGCTCCATTGGGATGGTTAAGGGGACACGTCCGCACCACCACACCAGGTGACGTGGAAAACGTCGCACCAGATTCAAAATCCTCAAATTCCAGGCTGGCTCGCATCGCTTCCAAAGGCACTGGAAACATTGGCGTATGCATTTGGGTAGCCAGAACCTCTTGAATGCCGCCACTTTCGTTCAAATGGCCGGCCAGGATACGAAAAGACCGACCGGCAACAAAGGCCGGAGCAAAAAAGGGAAAGCCGTTGATGTGGTCCCAGTGGGTATGCGTCAAAAGGATTGTCGATTGTTTGACATCCTGCTTTTGAAAAAACTGCCCCAGGCCACGGATACCGGTTCCGGCGTCGAGAATCAGATGTTGATCGCCCATAGAGAACGAAAGGCAACTCGTGTTCCCCCCATACCGCACATGATATGGAGACGGACACGCAATACTGCCTCTCACCCCCCAAAACCTCACGACAAAGACCATTCACCCCCCACTTTTAGCCTTTGCGTCTTAGGCTATCTTCACGTGTCTAAAATTCATTCTCTCTTTGCAAGTCTGACGAGTATTACCAGCTTCCCGAAAACAGGAAAGGAAAAAACCACATAACCTCTGACACGACAAAGGACCATTGCGATTTATTTTTCATCACTTACCTTAACCCTAAACAAGGAACACCGGACAACCCACATCCGCTTTGAATATCTTTGCCGCATTGCCCTTGTTGACCGCAACCTCCACCAAGCCATTGGCATTTTTGTACCAAAAACCCTCGCCCTGCCGACAATCACCAAAACGTCGAGCACAGGCCAAATGGTGTCCTTTCACATCCACCCGCGCAGAGGAAGAAACCGAATCTGCAGAAAAGCCGGTCACAAGGTTGCCATAAGGATCAACCAGGATGACACGGGCCGCCGGGTCCACAACACCACCAGGCTCCATGTGCGTTGTCTCTATGTCCACAGATGGAGACGGCGGAACGCCAAAACGCGCCAAATGCGCAGCTATCGGCGCAAAGACATCCCGACCATGAAAAGTCGCGGACACAACCGAGGGCCGCCAAT